>JAITUR010000022.1 GCA_031286205.1 Treponema sp. | reverse complement strand
AATTCATCGAATGCCCCTGTCTGAACCAAAAGCTCTATTACTTTTTTACTTACTCCTTTTATATCAACCCTGTCAAGAAAATCCATAAACGACAAATACGGTCCATCTTTTCTGCCTCTGACAATTTCTTCCGACGGTATTTCCCCAACGCCTTTTATTCCCAAAAACCCATAGATAATTTTATCGCCTACAACCGTAAAATATTTGTCGGAATAATTTACGCTTGGCGGCTGAATATCTATTCCCATTTTTCGGGTTTCGTCTATACAATACGATAATTTTTCCGTTTTATAGCTGTTAATTTTTAGTATGGAAGCCATAAATTCCGCGGGGAAATTTGCTTTTAAATACGCAGTTTTATATGCCAATACAGAATACGCGGCGGCATGACTTTTGTTAAATCCATAATCCGCAAATGGAACAAGTGTATCGTATATTTCTTCCGCTTTTTTTGCAGAATAACCTTGTTTTACGGCTCCTTCTATAAACGGTTTTTTTTCTTCTTCGATAATTTCTTTTATTTTTTTTCCCATTGCGCGGCGCAGAAGATCTGCTTTTCCCATGCTATAACCCGCAACTATGCGCGCAACTTCCATTACCTGTTCCTGATAAACAATAACTCCATGTGTTTCTTTTAATATATTTTCCAGGCTTGGATCGGGGTATACCGGTTTTTGTCTTCCGTTTTTTGTTTCTACAAACCGCGGAATATTCTGCATGGGGCCGGGACGATACATTGCATTTAAAGCTGTAAGATCGTCTATCGATGCCGGCTTTGTTTGTTTTAATATATTCTGCATACCCTCGGATTCAAACTGGAATATACCAAAACTTTTTCCTTCGCCAAGCATTTTATATGTTTTTTTATCGTTATCTTGAATGTTTTCTGTACTAAAATTAGAATATTCTCCTCCGCGAAGCCTGACCAATTCTTCCGAGTGTTTTATTAAATCCAGGGTTTCCAATCCAAGAAAGTCCATTTTTACAAGACCTGCCGGTTCCAGATAATCCATATCAAATTGAGTCGCTATATCCCCTGTTTTTGTATCGCGAAATAATGGCACAAGTTCTACAAGATTTTCTTTTCCTATTACAACTCCTGCCGCATGGATTCCGGAATGGCGGCTAAGCCCCTCCAGTTTTCTTGCAAGTTTAAAAAGTTCCGTATAACGAGCTTCTTTTTCCAATTCTTTAAGTTTTGGCTCTGTTTCAAAAGATTTTTCCAGTGTCGAACCTGTTATTAAATTGGATATCATCGCAGCTTCCGGTATTGATATTTGCAAAACACGCGCTACATCTTTTATAACAGCTTTTGCTTTTAATGTAGCAAAAGTAATAATTTGCGCTACCCTGTCCTTCCCGTATTTATTGGTTACATAATTTAAAACATCTTTTCTTTTTTCTACTTCAAAATCTATATCAAAATCCGGCATGGATATTCTGTCCGGGTTAAGGAATCTTTCGAAAAGGAGTCCGTATTTTAACGGATCTATATCTGTAATATTTAAGGCATACGCTATTATGGAACCTGCTCCGGAACCCCGCCCGGGTCCTACGGATATATTATTTTCTTTTGCATAACGGATAAAGTCCCATACAATTAAAAAATAACCGGAAAAATTCATATTAATAATTACATCAAGTTCGTAATCCGCTCTTTCTTTTATTTTCTTCCATTCTTCTCCATTTGCGGATTTTTCGTTCGGGTATCGTTTTTCCAGTTTTTCGTGGGAAAGATGTCTTAAAAATTCTTCCGGCGAACTAAAACCCTCCGGGATATCAAATTCCGGTAAATACCGCGGCAAATCTTTTACGCCGATTTTTGGAACATCAGGATTACAACGATCCGCGATAAGAACGGTGTTTGATACAGCTTCGGGGTATTCGGGGAAAAGCCGCGCCATTTCATCGCCTGTCTTAAAATAAAACTGCTCCCCAAAATATTTTTTTCTTTTTTCGTCTGTACGAAATTTTGCTGTTCCAATACAAAGCATTATGTCATGGGCAATATAATCTTCTCTATCCAGATAATGAACATCGTTAGTTGCGACAAGCGGAATATTTGTCTTTTTGGAAATATCCGCCAAAACTTTGTTTATATCTTTTTGCGAAAAATCGCTTCCTCTTAATATGCCTTCCGGGATTCCGTGATCTTGTATTTCCAGATAAAAATTAGGATTCCCCTGCTCGTCCCTGCCAAAAAGATCGCGGTAGTGTATCGACTTTTTCTCGGCTTCTTCTAATTTTCCCGCCTGTATTAGTCTTGGTATTTCTCCGGAAACGCAGGCGGAAAGGGCGATAAGTCCTTCTTTATATTTGGATAAAAGTTCTTCGTCTATTCTGGGTCTGTAGTAAAACCCTTCGGTATAGGCATAGGAGCAAAGTTTTACAAGGTTAAAGTATCCCTGGCGGTTACTTGCCAAAAGTATTAAATGATAGTAATGATTTTCGTTCTCTGACCCTTTTTTGTCAAACCGCGAGCCCGGGGATACATAAACCTCGCAGCCGATTATGGGTTTTATGTCGTTATTTTTACAGGCGGCAAGGAATTCCATTGCGCCAAACATATTTCCGTGGTCTGTTAATGCCAAATGTGTCATTCCAAGCTTTTTTGCCCTTCCGGCGAGCGCTTTTACGGATACAGCGGCATCTTGCAGTGAATAGTCGGAATGGACATGGAGATGAACGAAATTTGTCATTATTTTGATATTATACTAAAAAGGCATTTTAATCAATTCTCTAACTTCTAGACTGTACGCAGAGCCAGTTACCGAAAACCCCTTGAAACACTTCCCCAACAGCCCCATAATGAATTATCACGGAGGAAACAGTGCGGCGCAGCATTTTTGGAGGGCATCTTGCCGGATAAATACAAAATCCTAACAACTCAATTTGGCTATGACAGTTGGAGACCCGGACAGGAAGCCGCAATCGACGCGATTCTTTCCGGCAAAGATACT
>JAITUR010000008.1 GCA_031286205.1 Treponema sp. | reverse complement strand
CGCAGTTCACTGGAAAAAGAATTAATAAAGGATTAATGATATATGGCAAGAAAAAAGCGTGAAATTGCTGCACCGGTAAGCACATGGTTAACCACATACTCGGATATGGTTACTTTATGCCTATGCTTCTTTGTTATTATGTTTAATCCTGATGATGTTACACAAGCGCAGTTGGAGGCAATTTCCGAATCTTTGCGAACCGGCGGTATTGGCATGGCTCCCGGCGGTCTTACTCTTGCGGCAGGACGAAGCGCCGAGCTTGGCAATACAATTATGTCATTGCCTTCTTTAGAAAAGGGAAGGGCATTAGGTACGGCTTTCCGCAAGGCAATTTCTATCTTTTCTCCGGAAATCCGCTCTACCCAAATCAGAATAACTCACGATGAACGCGGTATTGTAATTACCCTTGCAGGAGATGCGTTTTTTAATCCTGCAAGTCATCGAATAAATATCGAAGCTACAAGAGATATATTGCTGCGAATTTCTACATATCTTTCGTCCGAAGAATTACGCGGCAGAAGATTTAGAATAGAAGGACACACCGATGCTGTTGATGTTGACCCCGCAGGACCGTGGGAAGATAACTGGCATTTGTCTGTAGAACGCTCCAGGAGCGTATTGCGTTATCTTTCCGCCATTGGCGTAGATGAACGCCGTTTTCAGATTGCCGGCTTTGGCGACACAGTTCCGCTTTCATCCAACGACACCGAAGAAGGCCGCGCCAACAACCGCCGCGTTGACATCGTTATTTTGGACGAAGGGCACTTATAGAATTTTCTCTTCTTTAATGCTATAATAATTTAATGAAAAGCAAAAACATTTTATTAATATCAATGCTTCTGGCAGCGGTATTCTTTATTTTTGGGTGTACCCGAAAAGACACGCAGGCTCAGGAAGCGCAGGTTCCGGATTCTGTTCCCGCTGTTTACATGACAACAAGCATTACACCCGAAGGATTAATGCTTGTCTACGAAGCCCTTGATCTGGAAGCGGACGGCAATGTAGCGGTAAAGATTAGTACGGGAGAACCCGGCAACCCGCACTTTCTTTCTCCCGATCTAATTAAAGATCTTGTTCAGTATGTCGGCGGTACTATTGTAGAAACCAACACAGCGTATGGCGGACGGCGTTCAAGCACCGCTCTGCATTATCAGGTAGCGCGCGATCATGGGTTTACGGCAATTGCGCCGGTTGTAATTCTGGACGAAAAAGCAGATTTAACCCTGACTGTAGACGGCGGCAAACACCTTAAAGAAAATTTTGTAGGGGATCGATATCCTGAATTTGATTTTCATATTGTTCTGTCTCATTTTAAGGGACATCAGATGGGCGGCTTTGGCGGCGCAATTAAAAATCTTTCTATAGGTTATGCGTCGGCGGCAGGTAAAGCATGGATACATTCAGGCGGCAAGAGTAAAACAAATCCGTGGGGCGGCGCACAAAATGACTTTTTAGAATCTATGGCAGAAGCCGCAAAGACAATTGCAGATACCAACAAGGATAGAATCCTTTACATAAATGTTATGAACCATCTTTCCGTTGACTGCGATTGTAATGGCAGACCAAAACCGCCTACAATGGCGGACATAGGTATTCTTGCCTCTCTTGATCCTGTCGCTCTTGACCAAGCCTGTGTCGATCTTGTTTTTGCGGCAGAAGACGGCGGCGATTTAGTGGAACGCATAGAATCGCGGAATGGACTGTTAACAATAGATCATGCCATGTTTATTGGACTTGGCAATAAAGAATACCGTTTAATTAACCTTGACTGAAATTTTACAGCGCGAGCTTATCTATTTTAGGTATTATTTCTCTGTACAGTTTCTGCAAATTTTTAAATACTGGGTGCTTGGAATGGCGCTTGGTTCGTCAATTTCCGTTTTTGGAAAATCTAAAATCTATGCAATGTTTGCCGCTCTTGGCAAAAAAAAACCGGGTATATTAAGTATAATTTCTGCATCTCTTTTGGGAATTATATCTCCGCTTTGTATGTACGGAACAATTCCGGTTGCCGCTTCGCTTGCAGTGCAAAATATGGAAGGTGATGCTTCGTCTTTGGACGGCGAGTTAGCCGCCTTTATGATGAGTTCGATCCTGTTAAACCCGCAGCTTCTTTTTTTTAGCGCAGCTTTGGGGTTACCCATGCTTATTATTCGTTTTGTTATTTGCTTTTTATGCGGCATTACGGCAGGGGTGCTTGTAAGATGTTTTTTTAAGGACAAGCAATTTTTTAACTTTTCCGGTTTTACTGCGCCTACGGACAAAGATACGCGCAAAAACCTTTTTCTTCGTTTTCTTTTTAGTTTTGGAAGAAATGTAAAAGCTACAGGATTATTTTTGTTAATCGGCATTGCATTATCCGCTTTGTTTCAACGATATGTTCCTGCGGAGAATTTTGCCCGCTTGTTTGGAAACAACAGGGGGTTTGGTCTTTTAATGGCGGCGGCAATCGGTGTTCCTATATATGTGTGCGGCGGCGGTACTATCCCGCTTCTTCAAACATGGCTGAATAACGGCATGGGTATGGGCAGTGCCGCCGCCTTTATGATTACAGGTCCTGCAACAAAAATTACCAATCTTGGCGCATTAAAAATCGTGCTTGGAATAAAACATTTTTTGCTGTATCTGGTATTTGCAATATTGTTTGCTCTGGCAAGCGGGCTTGCAGTGGAGATGTTTTTACCCTATTGACACTACCCATGATTTTTTCGTAATATATTAGAGTTAAGGGGCGCATAACTCAGCTGGTTAGAGTGCTTGCTTTACACGCAAGATGTCCGCGGTTCGAATCCGTGTGCGCCCATGTCGTTTTATTTTTCATTTTTATGGAGGATTCTTATGAAAAAAAGCTTGTTTTTTAGCTGTTTAGCTCTTGTATTAATTTCCCTGTCTATGGGTTTGGTTTCCTGTCAAAGGAAGGCCGCCTACGAGGGAATAACCGTTCGCCTTCTTACCGATGCTTCCGGTGTTGACGATAAATCCTTTAATGCATCTGCATGGCACGGTATTTTGGAATTTTATGGCGATTCCTGGGCAAATCCAAGCAAAAGAGGTATTGCCTATGATTGGATTACAGCCGTAAATGCAAATGCTTACGAGTCGAATTTAAGGCAAGCTACAGACGAAGGGTATGATCTTATTATTGCTACGGGTTTTACCTGGGCAGAAGCAATGGACAGGGTTGCCGCCGATAATCCGAATCAAAAATATATGCTGGTCGATGTCGATGGACTTTCTTCCTTGAATGTTATGCAGGCGGTTTATACCGAACATGAAGGCTCCTATCTTGTTGGAGCGGCTGTCGCATTAAAAGCACTGGAAGATAACATTACAAATCCGCGCTTTGGCTTTATTGGCGGAGTAGCAAACTCTGTTATTACAAAGTTCGAAGTAGGTTATGTTCAGGGAATTTTATCTGTAATTCCTAACGCTCAAATTGTCGACTACTATGTCGGCAGCTGGAACGAACCGGGTCTTGCAAAAACACAAGCCAAGCTTTGGTACGATTCCGGAGTTTATGCAATTTATTCCGCAGCAGGCGGAAGCGGCAATGGTACAATTGCTCAGGCAAAAGAATACCGTGCGGCAGGCAGAAATGTTTGGGCTATCGGTGTCGACTCTGATCAATTCGAAGAAGGATTATTTAACAATACGGATTCTGCCGTACTTACTTCTATGTTAAAAAGAGTGGAAAACAGCGTAATATATGCGCTTAACGCCGTCAGCAACGATAATTTTTCCGGCAGGGTAATTGTTTTTGATCTTAAAGCCGATGGCGTAGGGTACTCTGCCGCTAATCCTGCTTTGGGAAGCGGTATTGTGGAAAAACTGGAAGATATAAAAAAGCAAATTGTAAATGGCGATATAATTATTGCTTCTACTCTTGCCGATGCAATGCGTCTGCCAGGTTTTCCCAAAAATCTAAGAGCAATTGACTAAATTTTTTAGGACTGTTACAGATTCTAATGCGGCAGTCTCTGCCATTGTTGTTCTTTTGGGTTTTTTAACGGCAACTTTGCTGTTATTTATTATTGGAAGAAACCCGTCCGGAATGTATCAGGCTATGCTGCAGGTAGTTACCGGGTTCGATTCGCGGCGTGGAACATGGAATGTCCGCTATATTGGCGAGTGGTTTGTTGTTTCTATCCCAATTATTCTGTGCGCATTAAGCATGGGCTTTGCTTCCAGATCCGGGCTTTTTAATATTGGCGCGGAAGGACAATATATTGCGGGGTTAACCGCAGCGCAGGCTACCGCTCTTTTTTTTCCTCCCATTCCTGTCTTGCACACATTTGCCGCAATTAGCGCCGCAATAATTGCAGGAGCAGCGTGGGGCGGCATTGCCGGATTCTTAAAAGCAAGGTACAAAGTTTCCGAAGTAGTTGCCACTATTATGCTTAATTATATTGCGCTTTATTTGCATAGAATACTTATGTTAAGAATCCCCGGCAGCCTTAGTTTTAGAACCCCCGATTTTTCTGCCACAGCTTCTATTTCTAGTTCTTTTTTATCTTTTTTAACAAATGGATCCAGGCTTAATAACGGATTATGGCTTATGGCGGCGGCAGTTGTTGTTTATTGGATTATTATGGAAAGAACAACGCTGGGTTATTCTTTACGAACCGCAGGTTTAAATAAAGATGCGGCATCTTATGCGGGTATTCGCGTAAACTTTAACATTACAATTTCTATGTTAATAGCGGGAGCGTTTGCAGGGCTTGCCGGAGCGGCGGTTTCTCTGGGTGTGTTTAACTATGGCCGTATTCTTGTTTCGTTTGACAATTACGGATTCGACGGCATTGCGGTAGCATTGGCAGGAAATTGCAGTGCTATAGGAATTACAGTAATGGGTTTTCTTTTTGGAATGTTAAAATCTGCACAGCCTCTTATGCAGTCGCGGCAAATACCAATGGAAATAGCAACAATTATTATGGGATTAGTTGTTGTGTTTTTATCGCTGCGGGGCGGAATAAAAATGTTCAAAGAATGGAGGAGTAAAAAAGCTTTATGATTTCTACTACGCTAATGATTGTCGCTCCCATTCTTATTGCCGCAATAGGCGGTATGATCTGCGAAAGATCTGGCGTTGTAAATATTGCTTTAGAAGGACTTATGGCAATAGGAGCCATGACTGCGGCAATTACACATATACTGCTGGAAACCGGCACGGTTTTTTCTATTCCGCTTGCGTTAATTTTTGCTTCTCTTGCCGGCGGAGCGCTTTCGCTTCTTCATGCATTTGCATCTATCACCTTAAAAGCGGATCAGGTTATCTCCGGCACAGGAATTAATCTTCTTTCCAATGGAATGACTATTTTTATCTGCCAAATTTTGTTCCGCATGGATCGCACTCCAAGCTATAGAATGGGTATGAGATCCGGCCTGCTTGGGATTTACCCGACAATTTGGATAGCTCTTATTATTTTGCTTGCAGCGTGGTTCTTTATTTACAAACGCCCGTGGGGGCTTCGTCTGCGCGCTGCCGGCGAAAATCCGCAGGCTGCTGTTTCTGCCGGTGTTAATGTTATTAAGCTTAGATATACCGCAATAATTATATCCGGCTTGCTTGCGGGGCTTGCGGGAGCCTGCCTTGTTCTTACTCAGGATATTCAATTTACCGCAAATGCCATTAATGGCAAAGGTTTTATTGCTCTTGCCGCTGTTTCTTTTGGAAGATGGATTCCTTTGGGTGTTTTAGGTTCCAGTTTTTTATTCGGACTTTCTTCCAGCCTGGCTGTAAATATAATTAATATTAATTTACTTTCGTTTCTTCCGTCAGAAATGTTTAATATGCTTCCATTTTTAATAACATTAATTACGCTTGTTGTATTTAGCCGCAATTCGCAGGCTCCCAGAGCATTGGGAGTTAGCCTGGATTAAAAAAATTAAAATTTATAAGCGTGCGTTTTATTTTTTCCGGATTTTTTTGCCTTATATAATGCTTTGTCCGCCCCGCAAAAAAGTTCCTTAGCCGCATAATTTTGAACAGGGATACAGGTATTTACGCCGATGCTTACGGTTATTTTTGTTTCCATATCTTTATGACATGGGATTACGGTTTTTTCTATGTTTTTGCGGATAATTTCGGCAACAGTATAAGCGCCTTTTGCATCGGTATCCTGAAGAATTACCGCAAACTCTTCGCCGCCCCATCGTGCAGCAAAATCTATGGACCGTCTAAGCGATTGTTCTATTATTTTTGCAACTGTCTGTAATACGGCGTCTCCCTGCAAATGGCCGTAAGTGTCGTTGTATTTTTTAAAATTATCAATGTCCAGCATAAGAAGGCTAAGCGGTGTTTTATCTCTTTTTGCCCGATCATATTCCAGGCAAATTCTGTAATCGAAGCTGCGTCTGTTTGGTATTTTTGTAAGCTGATCCATAGTACTAAGTTGTTTTATTGTTTCGATTTGATTAATTATTTGCATCTGATTGCGTACCCGCAGTTTTACAATAGAAGGGGAATAGGGTTTTACAACATAATCGGCAGCCCCCATAGCCAGGCCTTTTTCTTCGTCTTCTTGTCTTCCAAGCGCTGTAATAAAAATTATTGGAATATTGCTTAATTGCGTATCGGATTTAATTTTTTCGAAAACTTCAAATCCATTCATGTTTGGCATTAGGATATCAAGAAGTATAACATCGGGTAATTGTTTTTTAGCTACTTTGTACGCATCTTGCCCGTTTTTTACTGCGTAAACATTATATTCCGGGCTTAGAATCATAACCAGAGTTTCCAAATTTTGCTTTTCATCGTCGACAATTAATATACTGTTTTTGCAAGGTTCCATAATAATAAATAATATATCAATATTAATATTAAAGCAATATATTAATACAGCGAGAAGATTGAGTCAAAAAACAAGCCGGTTCCCTTTCTGTTCAGTTATCAGGGAGTATCGGGCCATTCAAGTCTAAACGACATATCTCCTATGGAAGAAGGTGTAACGGACGCGCCCTGTTCGCCTGCCAAGCCGGAACCCGGAGGGGACTGAGGTGTAAGGCTTTCTTCGGCTGTCAATGACGGTGCAGAAGAACTTCCGTCGCCGGAGATTTCGCTTGTTAAACCCGCAGAAACTGTCTGTACATAGCCGTTGTTTCCTTCGAAGGTAACTTTGCCCTGCGATACAAACACGCTGTCGCTATCCATGTCAAACGCTGTTCCGCGCACGGACGCTGTCGCGCTCGGGCTTTGTACTGTGGCGTTTGCCCTTGTTCCCGCGGGCGGTTTTACTTCCAGGCGAACACGCCCTGTCTGTAAACTGACATTCAGGTTTTCTACACCTTCCGCGCTTTGAATCTCCGCAAGAGATAGGCGAGTAAGCGGGCGTACAGTAATAGTTGCATTGCCTACAGCGATTATCGCAGTACTCTTGAAGCCCGTGGATACGATTGTGTCCATAGCTACCGC
>JAITUR010000107.1 GCA_031286205.1 Treponema sp. | reverse complement strand
GTACCATAATCATTTTTATGCTGAAAGCCCGCCAAAACAGTCTTCAGTATATTGTGCCGTCCTTTTCTGGGCGGAAAAACTTTTACATCCCTGTCAAAGAAAAAAGCGCCTACCAGCTGATCTGTATGTTCGGCGGAAAATGCAATTAATGCCGCGGAAAGCAGAGCCTGTTCATAAGGCGACAAACCCGGGCGGGAAATACTGCTTCTGTGCATAGATGGCGAAATATCAATCAATAAAAAAATAGTAAGCTCTCGTTCTTCGCGGTACATTTTGACAAACGGCGTTCCAAAACGCGCACTGGCGTTCCAGTCTATAGAGCGAATATCGTCTCCGGGCTGGTAATGACGCGCTTCATCAAACTCCATTCCCTGCCCTTTAAAAATCGAGCGAAAATTCCCCGCAAGCATTTCTTCCGCCAATCCTGTGGAAATAACGGGAAGGGTTGTAATGCTTCGCAGAAGCTCATTTGTTTCCATAGAGTACTCCGACAGCGTTTATGGAACAGGTATATGGTTTAGTATTCTGGAAATAACGGCATCCGTATCCATGCCTTCCGCTTCCGCTTCGTACGAAAGTACAATACGATGCCGCAGTACAGGAAATGCCGCCTGTTTTACATCTTCCGGACTTACAAATTGCCGTCCCTGGAACATTGCGTAAATACGCGAGCATTTGTACAATGCAATGGAAGCCCTTGGAGACGCACCGAATGACACATAACGATAGATCCCCTCGGTTCTGGAAACATTTGCCGCCGGACGTGTTGCGGTAACTATAGATACTATATACTTTGTTATTTCTTCGTCTATATGAATAGATTCCGCTGTTTTTCTTAAACTTGCCAGAGCTTCCGCATTTAAAATAGGAGAAAGCGGAGCCGCAGGTTTTTCCGAATTTTTTATAATTTCCAGTTCTTCTACAGGAGCTGGATAAACAATTAAAAGCTTCATTAAGAATCGATCCAATTCTGCTTCCGGTAATTTATAAGTGCCTTCGTGTTCTATTGGATTTTCCGTTGCCAAAACAAAGAAAGGGTCGGGCAGGGGAAAACTTTTTTCTCCGATTGTTACCTGTTTTTCTTCCATTGCTTCCAGCAAAGCGGACTGTACTTTAGCGGGTGCGCGGTTAATTTCGTCCGCAAGAATTACATTTCCAAAAACCGGTCCGCGCCTAACCGCAAAATTGCCGCTTGCCTGGTTTAGAATTAATGTTCCTGTAAGATCTGCAGGAAGAAGATCGGGAGTAAATTGGATTCTTTTAAAATCCAGCCCGGTAATATGCGCAAGGCTTTTTACTGCCAGAGTTTTTGCAAGACCGGGCACACCTTCCAGCAATATATGTCCGCCTGCAATAAGAGCGGCAAAAAGACCGTCGATCATTTCGCGTTGCCCAATGATTCTTTTTCCCATTTCATTGCGGCAGGCAGCTAGAAGATTGGTGCAATTATCCATTTCTTCTTTAATATTCATCGATACCTATTTCCGTATCTCTTATTATTGCAGAGGAGTTTGAAACAGCTTCGGAAAGGAAGATAGGGTCAAAAAATTCTGCAAGAGAGTCCGCCTGCGCCCTTGTAAAATATATTGGCATTTCCGGATGAGTTCTGTTGCTTTCCCTTGATAAGGGGTCTATATAATCGGCTTCTCTTTGATTCGCAATAAAATACGGCTGTCTATTCACAAAATAGTATCCTAGTTCCACTTTGTTTGCGGTATTTGCCAAAACAGCAATACTGAATGTTTGCCAGTAAATGTAACCCGAAGTTGTCCCGTACTTTCGTTTTGACCTTCTGTTGTTGCTGCCAAAATTACGCTCTTCAAAGTCTTCCTTATATTGAAGCAATGCCGATACAAATAATTCTCGTCCTTCCGGACTCCAAAACTGGTGATATGTTACCATGTCCATTCTCCACTGGAGGCAGACAGCATCTTCTGTCGGGTAATAAAGAACATTTACAGCTCGTTTTACTATGCCGATTAACGGAAATGGCCTATTAAATTGAACCTCGATTTCGCCAAGAATGATACTGGGTGATTTCAGCGAAGGCTCAAAGACTTCTTCCTGCGGTTTAGGCGTAGAATTGCAGGCGCAAAATACAATAACCGCAATTAATAATATTGATACTAGTGAATATTTGTTCATAAGATATGGTAATACATTTTAGTACAAAAAGCAAGCTAGGTATTAGGGGTGGAAGTTATGAATTAGAAGTTAAAATCGCAATTTCCGCGTTAAATTTCTAATCTTCCCCTGTCAGTCAAGAACGCTTACTGGCTTAATGCCTGCAACGCCTGCCTAATATTGGTTAATTGATCATTAAGCTGGACAATCTCGTTTTGCTGCTGGGTATTGGTATTTTGCAGGGAAGAAACATTTTGGTTAAGAGTGTTTTTTTCTGTTTCCAAAGACGAAATACTCCTGTCCTTTTCTGTTACAGTATCTTGTAATTGAATTATTCGGCTGGCTTGTTCCGTGTTTCTGCTGGTTAGAGAGTTTATTGTATTATCCATTGTTTCTACAGTGTTTTCCAAATGCGAATTTCTTGCTTCCAAAGCCATTACATAGCTGTAACCGCTTTTTCTAATATCATCTATAAGTTTTTCCAATGAATTTATAGACTGAATATAAAATTCTTTTCTAGAAATAAACGCGCGATTTGCCTCGAAAGAAGGAGTATGAATAAAATTTTGCAGTTCTTTTATGGAAATAGCCGCAAGATCAAACTCGTCGCTTAAAATTAATTCGCTTATTTTGGTAATTGCTCCGGAAATATACGAATCTATGGCTGCGGCTCTTTCCTGTTCGGTAGCCAACTGCTGAAGAGTCGAATATGCTTCCTGCTGTGCAGCGGTTAATTCGCCAATAAGAGCCTGTTCTGTTATGGAAAAAACTCCGCTGCCTTCCCTTATTTGGTGTTCTTTTTTTGAATTTACAAGATACAAACTTAAACCGCCGCCTGCCAGAATTAAAAGAGCGGCAATATTAACAACCAGCGGAAATATCCCTTTCTTTTTTGCGTTAATTTTTATTTTTTTTTCGTCCTGGATACTTGCTGCGGCTTCTAAAAGCGACCTTCGGTTTTTTTCCGCAATCCCGTTAATTTGCGACAATATTTCCCGCTGTTCTTCTATTGATATTCCGGAACCGGAGTCTAAAATTATTTCTTCGTTACTTGTCATTATTACTTCCTTCTGTCTACTTACTCTTCATTATCTCTACACCGTCCCAATTTTCCGGCGGCGGGTTAACGGCATAGTCCTTACAGCGGCGAAGCAGATTATCCGCGTTAAAATCATTTGACAAAAGGGATAACACTTCCTTAAACTTTTTTCCCGCTTCGTTAAAATCGCGGCCGTAGTACAGCTTCATTCCCTGATTATGAATAGGCCATGCTTTTGCTTCCGCTGCTGTAAGCCTGTGTTTTACCGTAAAAATTCTAACACCCTTGGTTTTTCCCTTTACCGCAACAGTATCCAAAAGCCTGTAATGCAAACCCGCATTTGGAGATTTTTTTCTTAATTCTTCGAAAAGGCTTTCGGAAATTAAAATATCGGAATGATATGTTTTGGTAAGACCTTCCATGCGCGACGCAAGATTAACGGCATCTCCAATTACAGTATAGTCCATTTTTCTTTCGCTGCCGATATTGCCGACAGTTACTTCCCCGTAATTCAGCCCAATGCCAATTTGAAACTCGCATTTGCCAAGTTTTCGCTGGTTTTCGTTAAACTTGCCAACGGCATCGATCATTTCGATTCCGGAAATTACCGATTGCAGGGCATCATCTTCGTGTCTGTCAGGCGCGCCCCAAAATGCCATAATGGCATCTCCTATATATTTATCGACAATGCCCTTTCTGTTGTAAATAATATCAACCTGGCCGGAAAAGTATCGATTTAATGAATTTACTAAATCGTCCGGAGCCATGCCTTCGGATATAGTTGTAAAAGAACGAATATCGGAAAATAAAATAGACAAACTGCGATTATCGCCAATAAGCATTTTTTCCGGAGATGCAAAAAACTTTTCTATTACAGTGTTGGGAACATATTTTTGGAAAATATGGCGAATGCGTTCTTCTTTTTTTCCGGCAAGAACAGCGTCAAAAGCATAGCGTTTAATTTGCCCATATGCCCTGTCAAGTTCTTCCGCCATTTTGTTAAAGGTCATTGCAAGATTTCCGGTTTCATCGTTATACTCAACTTCTACCCTGGAAGAAAGATCCGCGGTTTCTATAATGGAATTCATTGCCTTTACAATTTTTCCTATTGGCTTTGTAAAACCGCTGGTTATAAAAATTAATAAAATAACCGCAACAACCACAGCGGCGGCAAGCGTTACAAGAGTCTGAAACGCAATGCTTCTTGCATCGGTATAAAAAACCTGTTCTTTTTCTGTAATTAAAATATACCAGTTAAAAGGCTCAAAATAAAAAGATTGTAAAATCCGCCGCTCGCCCCCAATATAGGCAGTTTGCAGTCCATGATTTTCGCCGGCAAGAATCTGTAAAAGATGAGCGGTTTCGGATTCCAGCAGCCCCGGGTCTGCCGTTGACATTCCGGGATTACCGTTTTTATCTATGGCAAAGATTATCTCTGAATTACTAAGAAGGATGGTTTGTCCGTATTGTTCAACCGCTTTTTTGGCGGCATCCACCATATCTTCCCTGTCCGAGTAGTTATTCTCTTCCAGCAAACCCCACTGATTAGAGGCAAACTTTTCCAGTTCCCCCAATTTAAAGCCCAAAAGCTGTCTGGCAAGCCTTGTAACGCCGTTTATAGCCTGAAAATAAGAGGCTGTTTCGGCAAGAATCAAGGGGACTATAATTAGGGGGAGCACCACCAGGAACATTTTTAACCTAATTTTCATAATTCTAATGTAAATGAAACTACAAAAAATCTCAAGCTATAATTTTAAGATTCCGATATTAATAGTATGAAAAGATATGTTATTAAATGTTTACCGGGCAAGATAGAATATATTGATATTCTAAAAGAGCTAGAAAATGAGTATGTTGTTCGCTTTACACGAGAAAGCAACGGCAATGAAAAAACAACAGAAGAAACCATTACAAGGCATCTTTTTAACATCTGTGTACAAACCGGATACATTAACCCTATGGTCGAAGCCGTAGCATAAATGGGCAATTTTCAGTGGTTTAATGACTCTGATTTTTGGGAGCAATACGCTCCCATTATGTTCGATGAAGCGCATTGGGCAGAAGTTTCTTATGTAGCTGACGGCATTGCCCATTTGGGAAATTTTAATCTTTACAATGATGAGCCTTCCCGTCCTTTGTTAAATACAAATCCTAAAGCGCTGGATCTTTGCTGCGGCATTGGCAGAATAAGCGGCGAGCTTGCCCGCAGGGGGTTTGCTGTTACCGGCATTGATATTACGGAAAGTTATTTGCGTACCGCGCGCGAAGATGCAGCCCATGAAAATCTACCCATAGAATACATTAATATTGATGCAAGAGAATACAAAAACCCCGGCTATTTTAATATAGCTGTTAACCTTTATAATTCTTTTGGTTTTTTTGCAGACCCAAAAGACGATCTTCTGCTTGTACGCAATGTGTACGAATCGTTAGACAGCGGCGGTTGTTTTATGATAGAAACTCATGGCAAGGAAATTGCTGTGCGCGATTTTACCGACGGTGAATGGTTCGAACGCGCCGGCTTTACCGTGCTTACCCAATACGAAACACTCGATTCCTGGTCGCTTATGAAAAATAAATGGATATTAATTAAAGATGGGAAGCGGGTAGAGAAGGTTTTTACCCAGCGGTTGTACTCGGCAGCCGAGCTTAGATCTCTTTTATTGGAAGCAGGTTTTAGCGCTGTGGAAATTTTCGGCGACTGGAACGAAGCCCCATACGATATTAATGCCGTAAAACTTATTGTGATTGGACGAAAGAGTTAACACCCCCACTATACTATTTATTTTATTTTTGATACTATAATACCATGAGTTCTAAATTTTCTACAAGATTTTGCCGTAAATGTCTGGCGCTCTCGATGGCTCCCGAAGACATAAATCGATTCGCCAAAATGATTCTGCCGGATTATGATCTTTACAAAAAATACGGCTTTTCTAAAGGCCGTCCTGTCGGTGTTCACGAAGCGGCAGATCGTATTGTCGGCGATATGCTGCAAAGCGGGTATTACCTTGACTTTGTAGAGCTGCTGGTTAAATTGGAAGCAAAAGGCTACATGGGCCGCAAATATGCTTTACGGGGTTTGGATGATGTCATTAACGACATTCTTCAGGCAGGTTACGAGTACGACGAAACTACCGGTCTTTTCTTTGAAGATCAAGATCAGCGGGTTACCCGTAACTGGGGCAGGCTGGTAGAAGGCGACGAACGGTTAATGGCTGTTTTAAGATTGGACATTGTAGGCAACTCGGCCATCGTAAAAAATAATCCAAGACAACAGGTGGACAAAACCTACACGCATCTTAGAAAAATTGTAGACAATGCCGTTGTTTCCCGCCTTGGCAGATTATGGACATGGGAAGGCGACGGCGCTCTGGCTGTTTTTATGCTGGGCGACTATAGCCGAATGTCAATTTTTGCCGCAATGGAAATATTGGATGCAATGTTTTTGTTTAACAAGATGGATAACCCTTTGGATTCCGAAATTAAATTAAGAATAGCCGTACACTCGGGCAGCTTTATTTATTCATCTAACGATACAAAAATTTCAAAGACAGATATTATTAAAAAAACAATAGAGTTGGAATCTAAAGCGGCAACACCCAATTCTCTTGTAATTTCAGAAAGTCTTGCAATGTCGCAAGATCAGGCATTGCTTGATATTTTTAGCAGCATAAAAACTGTTTCCGGCGCTACAGATAAATACAGAGCTTATCATGTAGTTATGGGAAAGAGTTAACGGAGTTAATATGGGAATTTTTATATTTACAGATAAACCGGCTTCCATTAAAGATAAAGGAACTTTTCCAAAAAACGCCGAAATACTTTCTATGGCGGCGTTATCTAAACATTCGCCGGATAATAATGATATTTCATATATCGATGCCGGCGGTCTTGAAGGCGCGGAACTAAAAAAAATACTTACTCAAATAAAAAACAAGTGTAAAACTTCTCCGTGGGGAGTTATAGATTCCAAAGGAAGCGTAAAAGATATTGGCGCTTTATTTTTTGACGGCGCAAGCGATTATCTTGGAGCGGCTTCCTTAAAATCAGGTATAGATCTTAAGCGGATTGCAGAAGCGCAAAAATGGAGAAAAAAACTTGCCGGCATAACAGAAGACGATTCTTCTTCCGGAGAAGAAGGAGCAAAATTCTTAAGCAGCAGTATTAAGCTTCCTTCGTCCAGCGCATTCCCCGGTTGGAAAAAAATGCAGCCGGGTATGAGTATGCCTTTTTATCTTTTATATTGTTCTGTGGAAGGAAAAACCTCGCTGGATTCTCGTTTTAACGAAAAAATAGTAGCCGCAATTCACAAACGGTTTATTGAATTTTTACAGGATAACTTAGACGACAGCGACAGTCTTTTATGGATGAACTCCGGAAGAGACTGCCTCTTTCTTGTTCCGCCAAAACAAAAATGTATAGAATTGGCAATTAAAGCCTGTTTTAATATGCTGGTATCCGCGCCATTGTTTACATTGGAATATCTGGATCTTACATTGCCGGTTAATTTTATTTTTGCCCTGCATTATGGAACAATCAATTACAAGCCGCCCGGAAAAACCGGAACTGTAGTCAGCGATGCAATTAATTTTGTTTTTCATCTGGGGACAAAAAAGGCGGAGCTGGGGCGGCTTACATTATCCGGCGAATTGCCCGGTGTTTCTGTCCCAAAGCAGATACAGGATTGTTTTATTTCCAGTAAAGACTTCGAAGGCAGAAAAATTTGGCAGTCTAAGAAGTTTGAATACCCGAAGAATTGGGTTTAATTGTTGCGGCGTAAATACTGTTTATAATACCAAGCACCGCCGAAATACTAAACAATACTTCTATGCCCGTTGCTTTCCAAACCCAGCCGCCCAACAATGCTATAATAATGCTAAAAACATGATTCACGGAAATACCTGTAGATAATGTCGCCGTAACTTCTTCCTGGTTAGATGCAATGTCTTTTACATATACATTGCTTGCCATGCTTGCAATGGAAATAATTTGATCCAGTACAAAATTAATGCATACGATTATGTAGGCAATATGGAAAGGGAAAAATCTGTGGGCAAACCCGTACATTACACAGACTACAACTAAAACCAGAGTATCGCCTACCATTACAGCTTTGTAACCGACTTTATCTATAAGCCTGCCAATTAATGGACCAAGGGTCATAACAAAAACAGAACAGATTGCATAAAGTATCGCCATAATTGCAGGGTCTGCGCCATAGTGCAAAATCAGCACATAAGGAGCAAAAGTAAGAAAAATTTGTTTGCGCGATCCGTAAAAAACTTCCAGCATATAAAATGTACGGAATTTTTTTGCAAAGTATAAACGCTGCCTTGGCGCTTTTAAGGTTGTTTCTTTTAAAGCCGCCGCTGTAAAAGCCGCGCCTGTCATTAATGCCAGAGATACGCCAAAAACAATTCTGTAGCCAATAAGATCGGCTCTTGTAAATCCTAATTTTCCAATAATAAAAAAGATTCCTGTTACAAGAATAAATCCCGCTATATTGCCAAGTTGGTTAAGAGAAGTAGTAACTCCAAGACTTGCGCCGGATTTTTCTTTTTTTGCAAGTTCCATTGCAATAGTGCTTCGTACAGGCATAATGATATGTTCGCCGGTACTAAAAATTGTCATAAACATAACTACAAATAATTTTGTCATAAAAAATTCAGTGCTGGCTGTAAAAAAAAGCCCGACAAGACCTGCAACCATCATGCCGATACCGACCTTAAAAACCCTGGAGTCTGCAAATTTATACATTAATGCAAGGATAAACATTAAAAGAAGCCCGGGCGATTCCCTAAAAAATTCTACAAGACCGCGTTCAAATTCATCGATCTTCATGATATCAGAAAGAAAATTATCTTGTATTCCGCGTTTAAGTCCAAAGGCTATTCCAAAAAGGATTAGGACAGAGAGAAACCGTCCCACTTTTACATCGGGTTTGTAAATATTGTTAATAAACGCAGGGCGCTTCATAAAAAATTCTCCAATTCTTTTTGGACTACTTCCGCTGTTTGTTTATCGCTCTTTTTACATTCTACCCATTTTATATAATGACTATTATTGCGGGCAAGGATACCGGTAAAAAAAGTTATTTGTCTTTTAGCATACCGGCGGCTGTTTTGCGCAACAAGAGCCTGTACGCCATCCATATCCTGCGAAAGCCGCCATGAGTTGTCTCCGTCTTCTACAAAAAATTCGCGGTAACCAATTGCGCGCAAACCGGGGTCGTTGGGTGTATAACCCTTTTTGTGGAGAGCCCGCACTTCGTCGGGGAGACCCCTGCCGAACATTTGCGCGCAGCGTTCGTTTATGCGGCTGTATAATTCCTCTCTGGGGCGCGAAAGTCCTATTATAATAAAGTTAAAGCGTTCCGAAGGCGGTTTTTCGATCTCTGTTCCTAAAGTTGGCGCTTTAAACGAGGAAAGCGGTTTTCCGCAGAAGCGCCATACCTCCAACGCGCGCAAAAGGCGGTATTCATCGTTAATGTGTATTCGTTCTGCGCTTACAGGATCCACTGCGGCAAGCTCCTTCATAAGGGACAGAGCTCCGTTTTTTTCCAGCTCTTCCCTTAAAACAGAACGGATTTCCGGATCGCCCGGGGGCGCTTCGCTTAACCCCATAATAAAGTTTTTTAAATAAAAACCTGTCCCCCCTGATATTACGGGTATTTTGCCGCGCCCGGCTATATCCAGGCAGATCTCTCCGGCAAGGCGGACAAAATCTCCGGCATTAAATTGTTCGGAAGGATCGCATATATCAATTAAATGATGTGGCAGAATTTCTTTTTCTTCGGCTGTCGGTTTGGCAGTACCTATATCCATGCCTCTGTAAACCTGCATGGAGTCGGCAGAGATAACTTCTGCGGCTTTTTTTTGCATGGCGGCAGAACCGAATGTTTCCAGTAAAATACCGGTCTTTCCCGATGCTGTTGGTCCAAAGAGAACTAAAACCGGTATTTTAGAGTTATCCAAAGTTATCCAAAAATCATTCGGCTTCTAGGCGGAATTGGACTTCCTGGGTAAAAACCTGGCGGGCTGCCAGAGCTACCATTTTGCCTTCCCAGTCTTCCTTTTCGTCCTTTTCCAATACCGAGGAAAGCTGGAAAGCTCTTCTGGAAGCCGCAACGGTTATTTCGTACATATTTTCATCGTGTTCGATGAGCTCTTTAAGTGGAAAAATCATCATAGTATCAATTTAATATAAAGTAAAAAAAATGTCTATAGGTTAAAAGAACATATTTTCCAGATACGCCGCAAGCCCTTCTTCCGCATTGGAGCCGTAAACGACATCTGCCGCTTCTTTAATTGCCGCTCTGGCGCTTTCCGGGGCGGCAGAAAAACCGGCAACTTCGAACATGGATAAATCGTTTTCTTCGTCTCCAAAGGCAATTACTTCTTCCGGTTTTAACCCCCTGTGCTGCAAGGCAACTTTCAGCCCTTCGCCTTTGGAAACCCCCTTGTTTATTACTTCCAAAAAAGTGGGGTAACTGCGAAGCACCTGGATATTATCTCCAAAGCGGGCGTACATTCTTTTGCGAATTTCATCGTGCAGGGAAGGGTCGGCAACATACATCCCTTTTATACAGCCCTTTATGGGAAGTGTGGCTGTTTTTTTTAAGTCTGTTACAACGGGTTTTATTCCAGTATGTTTGTAGTAAAATTCCGCTTCTTCGCCGTATTTTTCTATTAAGAGGGCTTCCCATTTTTGGTTTGGATCCGGCTTGCCGGTTTCGGGAGACAATCCTGCCTGTAAATAAACCTGATAATGCACGCCAAGTTCCCGGGCAATATCTGTCCCGTAATCGATAACATCAAGATTAATTAAATTGGTATATAAAATTTTTCCTTGCGGGACATCGGCAACCTCTGCGCCGTTAAAAAATACCATAGGTCCCTTAACACCCATTGCGCTTCGGAATCTTTCTGAAGCTTCTATTGCCCTGCCTGTCGAGATAATTATCTGCATCCCTTGCGAAAGTAATTTTTGTATGCAAAGGCAGGTTCGCTCGCCCAAAGTTGTGTCGGGCAAAAGGGTGGTTCCGTCAAGATCGATAGCAAGAGCTTTTATTTTTGCGGGGTCGATTTTTTTATTCATGCCAATGTCCTACTTCTTCAAAATATTCTGATTGGGTATATATATCCAAAGGAATTACATATTTGTTAATTTCTTTTACCCATATTTTATTTAAATCTATGTCAGATTCAAGTTTTTTTAGTATAACATATAATAATTCTGTACAATATAGTTTGCTGTTATCTTCCATATCGAATTGCCAGTCGAAAGGAAGCCCAATAAATTCCATAGCTGTATCAGAAATTATTTTTCCTTCTATTGATTTTATTCTGTAAATTCCTATGCTTAGAGCGCTTTTCAGAAAATCATTTAATGGAACTTCGTTGACAAAATCATTGCCTTCGGCTGTAAAACCTTCGGCGTTTATTACTGTAACTTTTTTGTCGTATTTTCTAATAATTCCAAGATGAGAAAACCTTTTATCTGTCGGAGACATTTCTTTAATATAGGTAGACCAAATTCTGTCGCCAAGCCTAAAAATAATATCGCCGTCGTTTATATAAGGTGATATGTCATCTTCTTTAATTAATTGCAAAATACTATGCTGGCGTTTTCTATATCTATACTGGAGGTTAATTGTTACAAAAGCCGCAGCACATATAATTATAAAAACGCCAACAAGTATTTTCTTTTGCATAGCTTGCAGGCTATTTTTCCATAGACATGGAAACTTTCCATTTGCCATCGACTTTTATAAGGTCAATGTTTGATTCTTCGCCATTGTTAAAAGTAACAACTGCAACTGCGGTATCACCATCAATTGTTTCGGTAATACTTTTGATTCCTCCGGTTTCCGCTACCATACCCTGTGTTTTAGCGCCAAACAGTGTCATTATCTGCACTGTTTCCGGGGTAGCAACTTCAGCCATTGCCTTTTCGTCGTTTTTTTCGACAGCGTCAAAAAACTTCTGAACGGCAGATTTTGGTGATCCTGCGGAGCAGCTGACAAGCAGCGCCATGACAACCAAAATAGAAACAAAAACTACTTTTCTCATAATCTTCCTCCTACAAATTTGTATAATTAAATAAATTTAATTACTTTTTATTTTTACAGTATGTATAAAACATAGTTGTTTGTCAACCGGATATATGGTATAAATAATGCTATGAGTAAAGTAATTACATTTGGCGAGATAATGCTGCGCCTTGCGCCGGAAGGCTATTACCGGTTTGTTCAGGCAAATTCCTATGGTGCTACTTATGGCGGCGGCGAGGCAAATGTTGCCGTTTCGCTTGCAGGTTTTGGTATTGATGCCGGGTTTGTTACCAAATTGCCCAAACACGAAATAGGGCAGGCGGCAGTTAATAAATTGCGGGAGTTTGGGGTGGATACTTCGTTAATCGTCCGGGGCGGCGACAGGGTAGGGATCTATTTTCTGGAAAAAGGCGCTTCCCAACGCCCGTCCAAAGTAATTTACGATCGTGCTAATTCCGCCGTTGCCGCTGCTTCCGAATCCGACTTTGACTGGGCTGGTATTTTTAAGGGTGTTAAGTGGTTTCATTTTACGGGGATAACTCCCGCTCTTTCCGATAACGCGGCGGCAATAACCTTGGCGGCTTGTAAAGCTGCGCGCGCGGCAGGGGTTACTGTTTCGTGCGATTTAAATTACCGCGTAAATTTGTGGAGCCGCGAAAAAGCCGGCGAAGTAATGGGCAGGCTAATGGAATATGTCGATCTATGTATTTCCAATGAAGAAGATGCCCACGATGTTTTTGGAATTATGGCAAGCGGCAGCGATGTTACCAAAGGCGAGATTAACCATGACGGTTACAAGGAAGTCGCCGCCGCCCTTATTAAAAGATTTAATTTTAAACAAGTTGCAATAACTTTACGGGAATCGATCACTGCAAACGACAATAACTGGGGAGCGATGCTCTGTACCGGAAACGATTTTTATTTTTCAAAAAAATATGCTGTTCACATTGTAGACAGGGTAGGCGGCGGCGACAGTTTTGGCGCGGGACTTATTTATGCAAACCTTACAGGAATGTCCCCGCAAGACGGCCTGGAGTTTGCCGTAGCTGCAAGCTGCTTAAAACACACCATAGAGGGCGATTTTAATTTTGTCAGCGCAGACGAGGTAAAAAAACTTGCCGCCGGCAATGCATCCGGCAGGGTTCAGCGGTAGGTGTTTTTTTGTACTATAGAATTTATGGAGGGATAATTGTATGTCGCAAACCATGACATTGGACAAAGAGCGATGGGGTGAGATAGAACAATAATATGTTTATCCAAACAAGCAAAGAAGAAGCGCTAATGAAAACAAAAGAACTCGTGCATCGTTTTGCTGATCAGCATGAAATATATAAAAAACAGGAATATAATGAAACACAAACCAGGCGGGATTTTATAGACCCATTTTGGGAAGCTCTTGGTTGGGATGTAGCGAATAAAAGTAATAGTTTGCAAAGTTATCGGGAAGTTATTCATGAAGATAAAGTGAAAGTAAGCGGCTCAACAAAACTACCCGACTATTCTTTTAGACTTCCTGGCGGAAAACGAATGTTTTTTCTTGAAGCAAAAAAACCTCATACAAATATCAAAGAAGATGCAGATAGCGCTATCCAAGTACGCAGATATGGTTGGAGTGCCGGTTTATCAATAAGCATATTAACTAACTTTGATTATTTTGCTATTTACGATTGTACAGTTAAAACAAAGCAAACGGATAAAGCAGGCGTTTCCAGAATTATGCAGTTTGAATACACCGATTACATTACCAAGTTTGATTTTTTTTGGGATACATTCAGCAGAGCGCGTGTTCAACAAGGCGGATTAGATAAGTATATCCAAAATGAAGATAATAAAAAAGGTACATCAACAGTTGACAAGGATTTCCTTGATTCCCTTGACAAATGGCGTATTGTGTTAGCTAAAGATATATCTATAAATAATGAAATCAATGAAGATGAATTGAATTATGTCGTACAAAATATTATTAATCGTATTATTTTCCTTCGTATTGCCGAAGACCGCCATATAGAACCTTATGGACAATTAATGGACACAATAAAAAGCGGTGATTATTATAAAAACATATTGAGTATTTGCAATACTGCCGATCAAAAATACAATTCCAGCCTGTTTGATTTTAAAAAGGATACATTAAGTGAAAAAATAATTATTCAGCCAAAAACAATAAAAAGTATTATATCTGAACTTTATCCCCCTATATGTCCTTACGAATTTTCTGTAATGGCAGTAGAAATATTGGGAAGTGCGTACGAACAATTTTTAGGAAAGGAAATCTCTCTTTCAAAAAGCGGTCGTGCTGTTATTGAGGAGAAACCCGAAGTTCGTAAGGCTGGAGGGGTTTATTATACACCTCAGTACATTGTTGACTTTATAGTTAAAAATACCGTAGAAAGTCTAATCGGAAATCTGACACCATTAGAAGTAAGTAAAATAAAAATTGTAGACCCTGCCTGCGGAAGCGGTAGTTTTTTAATTGGCGCTTATCAATATTTATTAAATTGGCATAAGGATTACTACAATAAAAATGAAGGTCAGGACAAAGGCAAGAAAAATAGCCCCTTAACTCCGTCAGGTGAATTAACTACAGAAATAAAAAAGAAGATTCTATTAAATAACATATTTGGCGTAGATTTAGATACTAACGCAGTAGAAGTTTCAAAATTGTCTCTATTATTAAAATGTATGGAAGGTGAAACAAAAGAATCTATCGAAATACAGGCAAATCTTTTTCACGACCGTGTCTTACCGGACTTGGATAATAATATAAAATGCGGCAACAGCTTAATTGGCTTAGATTATTATGATAATAATTTGGATTTTGGCGAAGAAAAGAAAGTAAAGCCTTTTTCATGGGAGAAGAATTTCCCGTCTGTTTTTGTCCAGGGCGGTTTTGATTGTGTAATTGGTAATCCTCCTTATGTAAAGGAATATACAAGCAAAGAAACATTTGATCAAATAAAACAGTCTCATTTATTAAAATATTATCAGGGAAAAATGGATTTATGGTATTTCTTTGTTTGTTATGGCATTGATTTACTAAAGCCAAACGGTATTTTAGGTTATATTGTTCCTAATAATTGGGTTACAAATGCAGGTTCCAGTATTCTCAGAAATAAAATATTGGAAGACAGTATTATTAAAAATATTATTGATTTTGGCTCTTACATGGTTTTTGACAGTGCCAGTATTCAAACAATGGTATTAATTTTAGAAAAGAAAAAACAAGCTTCATACTCTTTTGATTATAGAAAATTGGACTTAAACAAGCCTGCCATTCAGTCGGCATATAAACTGTTAGGAAAAGAGGCTGATCAAGGATTAAATTACCTTATGCCATCTATAATACCAAATGATTATAAAGATAAATACTTGGTATTTGGAGATAGAAAAACAGAAAATTTACTTAATAAGATACAGGCTAAAAAGAATTTTGTTTTAGATGGCAAAGAAGAAGTTACTAATGGTATACACCCTCATTATGATTTTGTCAGCAAGCAAATTGCAGAAAAATCAAAAGGCAAATATGTAAAAGGTCAAGGTATTTTTGGATTATCTCATAAAGAGAAAAAGAGCTTGCGGCTAACAAAAGATGAAAAATTAATATTAAAACCATATTATAATAACACAGAACAATTAGGCAGATACTATGGCGATAATGAAAATAAACTCTGGATAATATATACCACTTCTGATTTTAAAAATCCAAGTAGAATAAAAAATTATCCAAATTTAAAAAAACATTTAGACCAATTTAAGAACATTATTACATCTGATAATAAACCTTATGGGTTACATCGTTCAAGAGAAGAAAAGTTTTTTAAAGGTGAAAAAATAATGGCTATTCGTAAATGTTCAGAGCCAACATTTACCTATACTGATTTTGACTGTTATGCATCGGCAGCTTTCTATATTATTAAAACTAAACGAATCAATCAAATGTATTTAACTGCATTATTAAATTCTAAAACAGTTGCTTTTTGGCTTAAAAACAAAGGAAAAATGCAAGGTAATATTTTTCAAGTTGACAAAGAACCTATTTTAAATATTCCATTATTAGATACAAATGACGAAGGAAAAAAATCCCAAGTTATAAAATATGCCAAACTGCTATTGAACTTGTACAAAGAGCTGCAAAATGCTACTTTACCCAACCAAAAAGAGCAATTAAAGACACAAATATTACATAGTGAAGATAAAATTAATAAAATATTTTACGAACTTTATAAACTTACCCATGAAGAAATAAGGATAATAGAGAATGTTTGATAACAGAGTTGCTCGGAAATTGGACTTGCTTTTGTCGGTTATTGCTGTTAGTATGAAGACTGTGAATATTGTGGCGGGGTTGCCGAAGGTGGAAAGGGGATGAGGACAGTTGATATAAGGAGTATATTTTAATTATGAAAATCCTATTTTTACATTTAAGCGATCTACACATTAAAGATGATTCACAAATCAACTTAAAGGTTGATAAAATTATTAATGCTACTCAAATAATTGACAAAGTAGAAAAGTGTATACTCATTTGTTCTGGTGATTTAGCATTTTCCGGGAAAAAAGAAGAATATAAATGTGTGAGTGCTTTTTTTGCATCACTATTACCAAAGCTTAGAAAAAGTAAAGATCATTATATAGAGTTATATCTTGTACCTGGAAATCATGATATGATACTACCTTCAGATGCTCGAACAAGTGATAATATTCTATCATATTTTAAACAAGGAATAGAAGACCAGTATTTTAACCTTGAACTTAGTTCACAAGATAATTTTTTTTATTTTGAAAAATCAAAAAAATGCTTTGTTAGTGATAAAGTAGTAGATTCGCGCATAATTGATGTGAAAGGGTATAAAATTCAGTATAATTTAATAAATACAGCCCCCTTTTCGACATTAAGGAAAGATAACAAAGAAATTCATCACTTGCCGGATTCATTTTTATTTTCATTGGTAAAAAAAGATAATGTTAATTTGTCAATTACTGTAATGCATCACAGTACAGAATGGTTTCATTCTAAAACAAAAGAAGCATTAGAAAAAATGATTCGTGGACATTCAGATATTGTATTTCAAGGACATGAACATAATGTTCGCACTATCCAGAGTGATGGCTATTTACTTTCAAAAGGTGGTGAATTTTCTGGAGCAATGACCCATAAAAGTACTTTCTCCATATTGACTTTTGATACATGCTCAAATATATGCGAAGAAATTAACTTTGAATGGAATGATGAAAAAACAATGTTCTGTAAAACATCTAATGAACGACAGTTTACTATAACACCTAAAGCAACCTTTTTAAAACCGAATAGTAATTTTATTAACTCATTCTTTGAAGACCCTATCAAGATTTCAAAAAATGTATTAGATTATTTTGTTTTTCCTAAACTATATCATGAAATAAAAAAATCCCAAGAAGACAGTAAATTATTAACGGAAGAAATATTTTGGAAAGAATTATCAGAGCATAAAATTATAAATATATCGGGAAAGTCTAGGAGTGGCAAGACTACTTTAATTAAATATTTTTTTAACAAATGTATAGAAAAACAAATGTTACCAATTTATATTGGCTCCGATTCTCATCGAGTAAAGTCTTCTGTCGATAAAATAATAAAATATAATTTTGATTTGCAATATGGAGAAGAAGTTTTTCTTTTTGAAAAATATGAGCAAACAGAAATTAATAAGAAAATTCTATTTATAGATGATTTAGATTTAATTAAACCTGAAAACAGTCAAAAAATATTATTAGATGTTGCAAAAGACAAATTTTC
Source organism: Treponema sp. (assembly GCA_031286205.1). Lineage (GTDB taxonomy): Bacteria > Spirochaetota > Spirochaetia > Treponematales > Breznakiellaceae > WQXQ01. The sequence continues at coordinate 25,849 of JAITUR010000107.1, read as the reverse complement.
TTTTATTGTTTTCACTTCAAAAAAACGGCTTGAGCTTGATGTTAAACATATGACAAAAGAAGAAATCATCGGAGATAATGAGTATTACAATATCAATATTGAAGATTTTTATAAAGAAAAACGTAATGAATTAATAAATAAATTATGTGACTTAAATAATGAAATAAAAAGTGAATTGTTAGACAACAATATAATGGAAATAATTGATAATCTTGTAAAACGTCGTTTTGGCTTGTTTGAGTTATCACCTGAATATATAGTACAGTATGTAAAATATTTTCTAAGTAAGCCAGATGATACCACCAAAGGCGAAGCAGTTTTCAATGTAATATTTGAAACCAATATAAGAAAAGCTATTATAGATAATTCTCCTGAAAGATATGTTGATTATTGTTTGATATCACTTGAAGAGATAGCTTTCAGTATGCATAAAAATAAAAATGAACGTATTTTATATCCAAATATTGTAAACATCATTGATGAAATCAATAAAAATCGTGGTTTAAAAATAGATATTGAAAAATGTTTTGGGATAATTCTAAGTTCGAAAATAATTAAAAAATATGATGACGACAATAGTTTTGAGTTTTCTAATAGAAATTACCTTGCATATTTTATTGCAAAAAAACTGAATAAACTTATCGAAAATAATGGACTTGATATTCTTGAATTAGAATATATTTTCAAAAATATTTGTTTCGGAATAAATGACAATATACTTTTATTCTTATCTTTTTTACGTAATAATACTAAATTTGCACTTAATATTTGTGAGTTGCTAGATTCTATAGTAAGAGAATTCGATGAATTAAATTTTGATATAAATAATATTGGATTTATAAATCCTCAACATGATTTCTCTGTGAGTATTCCTACCCAAAAAGACAAAAAAGAAATGGAAAAAAGAGTTGATGATCATGAAAAGCATTTTAGGAAAGAAGAAAATGAGGAAATACAATTTAGGAGTGTATACGACTACAATGAAAAAGATGCAGATACTTTAAAAAATAGAATTGTCAGAGCTGTAAAATATCTTGAGATTATTTCAAAATCATTAATTAGTCATAATGTTAATTTTGAGCTATCTGAAAAGAAAAAAATAATAGAACAAATGTATTCTGCACCAAACCGTATTTTATATGCAATATTTAAACCTCATGATGATCAATATAATGAAATAATAGATGATATTTATGAATCTATTAAATCCACAGATACTGATGAAGCGTCTAAGTTAAGAAAACAAGATATAGAAGAAATATTTTATCGTTCAGCGATTTCAATATGTTTGTCACTTTATGACCATGTCGCATATTTTGGATCAAGTACAGATACGCTATATTTACTAAATGAGGTAGATATGAAAACAACGAATTATAAAATATCCAATCTGATTATGGAAGAAAATGGAGGAACAACAGAGAATTTTGTAAATAAGGCTATAAAGCTTAAAGAAAGTAAAAATGATTTATTATTATCAAATTTAATAAAAATGGTTGCAAGAAAACATCTTATTACACGAAATGTTGATTTTAATATAAAAGATAAAATTGCTGATAAAATATTTACTTCATCATCAAAAAAACAGGTATTATCAATTTCTTATAAAAGTAATAAAAAATAATTTATCAATTGTTTTTTAAAAAACCAAAGGAGACCCCAATGCCCTACACCCCAATAGAAGTAAACAACCGGAGAAAAAATGAGCGAAATTTCAAGAAATAAAGAATATGAAGAACTTATTTTCTCTATTCAGGAACTTGAGACTGAATTAGCAAGTCTTGTTTATGAACGAGACAATTTACTTTATCATACATGCCCGCAAATAGAAACAGAATATATGCTAAAAATAGGAAAACTTGAATGCAGCATTTTTGAATATCAATGTAAAATTTTAAGAGTAAAACGCAAGATAGAAATAATACAATCATTTTTAAATAAAGAGCAATCGTATAATATCGATGAAATAGAAAAACAACTCGACAAAGAACAGCAAGAATATTCTGAAAAACTCAAAGAGAAGCAACAGAGAATAGAAGAAGCCCGCTTTAGGAAAAGTAATTACGGTACACAATTAACTGACGAAGAATCTATAGAAATAAAAAAACTATACACACAAATAGTTAAAAAACTTCATCCCGATCTAAACCCTGATACAACGGAAGAACAGCATGGTCAATTTATAGATGCCGTTAATGCGTATAAAAATGCAGACCTTTCAGAAATGCGTATAATTTTTCTGCTTTTAGAAAAAACGACAATTAAAAATACTTCCAATTCTTTGGATAAACTAAATGAACGGAAAGAAAAACTATCTTATGAAAAAAAATATTTAATTAGTGACATTCAATCCATAAAGACAAAATTCCCATATAATGTAAAAGAATTACTACAGAACAATGATCTACTGCAGCAAAAAATTGAAGAATTATCTGATGCTCTAACCGAATATCAAAATCAATATTTAGATATTGAAAAACGACTGTTATCAATGGTTAAATAGCGTATGAGTGATATAATTCGTATTGATGATACAAATATAGTTTCTATTTTGAATTCTCCAGGCGGTCTGGACATTGGGAAGCCGTTTTCCAGACAAATCTATCTAATATCTGCTTCAATCGCCGGTTCTTATTATGTTGAAAATATTTACGACTTGCTTGATGAAATACAGATAGGTTCAAAATTAAGTTTTATAAGAGAGCCAGATAATCAACATGATGAATTAGCTATTATTGTAAAAGATCAATATGCAAATAAACTTGGCTATGTCCCACGAAATAAAAATCCTATTTTAGCAAGACTTTTGGATGCCGGAAAGCTAATATACGGCACAGTTAAAGCAATAAACAACGATGATAGTTATATAAATATTGAAATGGAAATATTTATGGATGATTAAGAATATTGCGCTCCATTGAGGGCCGAAAAACAAACTAAATCTGTGAAAAATTGGATATCCTTACATCTCCATCAGGGAATCGGGCGATAATGTCAAGCTCGCCCCCCATGGCTCGTATATGACTCCGTAAAGTAGAGATATACATATCCGTCCGCTTCTCCAGTTTTGCAATTGCAGGTTGTTGAATATGCAGAGCCTCGGCAAGCATCACCTGCGAAAGCCCTCGGGCGTTTCTTAGTTCCTGCAATGGCATTTCTGCCAAAGTCTTTTTAACTTCTGCATCAATTTTTGCTCTGCGTTCGGGGTTCATTTTTTTCAGTAATTCAGAAAAATTTTTAGCCATTTTTTTCCTCCTGTATTTCTTTCAAGTATTGATCATAAATCTTATCTGCCTTGGGAACCATCTCATCATAAAAATCATCGTTACCCGTCTTATTCCCGCCGATTAGTAATATGGCGGTGCGTCCTAGATCAAACGCATAAAAAGTTCTATACGGTTTTCCTTTACATTGACTTCGTAATTCACGCATATTTTTATGCCTTGACTGTTTGACATCAGAGCTATGAGGAAATTTCAATGCCGGACCTTCGCTTTGCAATAAACACACCGAATAAGCTACCGCGTTTTGCTCATCTTCATTAAGAGTTTCCCACCATTCCCCAAATTCGTCTGTATATTCAACATTCCACATATTTATATTATATTCCATTCATGGAATACTGTCAAGAGGTCAATGAGTTATGTAGTTAACCTGTGATAATTTCACCCCTAAAAACCACGAGGAAAAACCATCTATGATATTACTGATATGTTTCGGAAGCCGATAAAAACCGGGTAATGTATGTCGGAGTACCGAATTACATTTGTCAGGAATAGGGGTATTTACTAGTCTCCCTTTTCATTATAAACCCTAATTCTTCTCCTTACCGAATAACCTATCGCTTAATTTTTCTACCAGCATGGGGACTAAAAATGAAATCGGTAAAGCTACCAAAAATCCAATTGCGCTCCCTATCAGCCACGCCTGAAGAAACCCGTCGGTAAAACCCATGTTAATTGCGACCATTATAAATGTCATACACAATGACATAATGACACACATACTCAGCGCCATAAAAACGAGCCGTTTAACTTTGTTCTTATTCATAAATGTACCCTTCCTTTAATGTTAATATAATTAAATTAATAGCAATAAAATCACCCAAAATTAATAAAATCCAATCTCAAAATACACCCTTATTTACAGAGGGAAAATCTTAAAAAATTTATAGTATAATGGAGTATATGGAGTAAACAATGCTAGAGATAAAAGGGAAATATAATACCGCAAAGGTTTTTACGGATAATCTTGATGAGTTGTCCCAGGAACAAATTTTGCGCCTGTGCGATCAGGATTTTACGGAAGGAAGCAAAATACGGCTTATGCCAGATGTCCATGCAGGGGCGGGCTGTACCATTGGTACGACAATGACAATTAACGATAAAATAGTTCCTAATCTTGTTGGAGTTGACATTGGCTGTGGTATGGAAACTTTGGTAATGGATGCAAAAAATCCTTTTGCCAAAAAATTCGATCCTGCTAAACTTGATACACTTGTTCACTCGCAAATACCGTGCGGCATGGATATAAGAGACAGCGAACATGTATATACGGATAAAATTGATTTTTCCGCAATTCGATGCTACGGGCAAATAAAAGAATCGCGCGCAAGATTAAGTATAGGAACTTTGGGCGGCGGGAATCATTTTATAGAAGCTAATCGTGACGATGAAAATAATCTGTACATTGTGATTCATTCGGGAAGCCGCCATTTGGGGCTTGAGGTTGCCGAATATTACCAGAAACTTGCGTGGCAGCAACTGTTAAATACAGACAAAGATACGGATATTCCAAAAGATTTGGCGTATGTCAGCGGACAGCTTTTTGACGATTATATCCATGATATGAAAATTATTCAGCAGTTTGCAAACCTTAACCGCAAGGCAATGATGGATATTATAATTAAAGGTTTAAAGATTCTTGACTTTGAGCAATTTACTACGATTCACAATTATATAGATACAGAGCGGATGATTCTTCGCAAAGGAGCGGTCTCGGCGCAAGCGGGGGAAAAACTTATTATTCCAATGAATATGCGCGACGGCAGTATTATCTGCGAAGGATTGGGAAACGAAGACTGGAATTATTCCGCTCCTCATGGTGCAGGCAGGCTTATGAGCAGGAACAAGGCTTTCGAAAATATAAGTTTCGAAGATTATCGAAACTCAATGAAAGGTATCTATTCCAGTTGTGTACGAAAACAAACAATCGACGAAAGCCCTTTTGCATATAAAAATATGAAAGATATTATTGCCAACATTGGACCCACCGCAAGGATATTAAAAATAATAAAGCCCGTTTACAATTTTAAGTCGGCAGAAAGTAAAGGACGAAGAAAAAGAAGGTAGTATTACAATACACTTTTTAATGCTTCGAAATTAACGGGGATTGTTTTTGCATTTACCGTTCGTTCCATTGCATTTGCAAGAGATGCGGGAATAGGCGGCATTCCTACAAGCGGCTCTACAATTTCGGAAAATTTCGCGGGGTGGGCAGTGCAGAGTATTCCTACAGGATTGGAAATTTTATTTTCTTTAAGCAGTTTATCGACACCCTTCCAGCCAACCGCACTGTGCGGATCAAGGAAATATTCGGTTTCTTTATGTACCTGTACAATGGTATTGCGTGTTTCTTCGTCTGTAACAAAAACGCCTGTTATTATGTTTTTCATTTCTTCGTAAGTAAAATGAGCGGACATTCTTTCGAAATTGCTGGGTGCGCCTACATCCATTGCGTTGGAAATTGTTGCCTGAGAAATACGCACAAGGTATTCGCCGGAATCAAGGTAATCCGGAACGGTTTTATTCATATTGGTTGCCGCCGTAAAGTGCGCTATTGGCGCTCCCATTTTCATAGAGTACAATCCTGCGGTTAGGTTTCCAAAGTTTCCGGACGGAACGCAAAGAGTAATTTCTTTTTTTGTATCGGTAAGGGCGTGTCCTGCGGCGGCTGAATAGTAAACAATCTGAGGTATCAACCTGCTGATATTAATGGAATTTGCCGATGACATCTCCATGCGCTTTTTTAGGTCTTTGTCGGCAAGGGCAGCCTTTACAAGCTGCTGACAGTCATCAAAGCTGCCTTCGACCGCGATAGCGCTGATATTTTTGCCAAGCCCCGCTATTTGCCGTTCCTGAAGAGGTGTAACCCTGCCCTTAGGATACAATACGGTGACAGAAATCCCATCGACATCTAAAAAGCCGTCGGCAACAGCGCCGCCGGTATCACCTGATGTCGCTACCAGTATTTTAAGAGGTTTATCTTCGCCCCGGCGCAGAAAAGAAAAAGCACGCGCCATAAAGCGGGCGCCAAAATCCTTAAAAGCCGCCGTAGGACCATGAAAAAGCTCTACAGCATAACGATAGTTTACATTGTCCTTTGTAATGGGGACTAACGGGGCATTAAATGTAAAAGCAGACTGAACTATGTCGGATAATGCGGTATCGGGAATATCGTTTTTTACATAGGGTTTTATAGTTTCGAAAGCTATATCGGTAAAGCTCATTGACCCAAGGCTGGTACGGACAGCACCGGAGTATTGGGGTATTTGCTCCGGCACAAAAAGCCCGCCGTCAGGGGCAAGACCCGTAAGAGCCGCAACTTTAAAATCGACCTTTTCGTTTCTGCTTCTGGTACTGTAATAAAACATGATATATTGTATCATTGACAGAAAAGTGTGTAAACTATACCATATTAGTAAGGAGTAATTGTGGCCAAAGAAGAAGCGATAGAAGTAGAAGGTATTGTTAAGGAAGCTCTTCCAAACACCATGTTTCGAGTAGAGTTGGATAATCAAAACGGGCATTTAATCCTGGCCCATCTTTCAGGGAAGATGAGAAAGCATTACATTCGCATAGTACCGGGCGATCGTGTAAGAATAGCTCTTTCCCCGTACGATTTAAGCAGAGGCAGAATAATTTACCGCGAACGCTAATTTAAGGAGATGTTATGTCAGATGTAGTTTTAATTGACCCAAAAGATGCCTTAAAAAGGGTAATGAACAATGAGAAGCTCTATGCCAAATTGTTAAACAAGTTTAAGAGTGATAATAGCAATATAAAGGAAATGGAAGAAGCCCTTGCCAAGGGAGATTTAGAAAAAGCAAAAAACGCAGTACATACCATTAAAGGGCTTGCCGCCAATCTTTCGCTTGTAGAGCTGCACAAGCAGAGCCTGGAAATGGAAAGTCAGATAAAGGCGGGATCAGTTAATCCCGGTCAGTTTGATGAATTAAAAAATGTATTTACTTTAACTTTAACAGAGATGGATAAGGTAATAGCGCAGTATGAATGATAAAACTCCAACTGTTTTAATAGTTGATGATCAATACGAAAATGTCGCAATTCTGGAAGAAATCCTAAAATCCGATTATAAAACCACAATTGCCTATAATGGCAAAGAAGCTTTAGAAAGACTGGGAGAAAACGATCTTCTTCCCAAGATTATTCTTTTAGATATTCATATGCCGGAGATGACCGGACGCGAAATGTTCGATGCAATGAAAACCTGCGAAAAATTTAAAAGAATACCCGTTGTGTTTATTACTACAGATAACGAGTCTGAGACAGAAAGCGAACTTTTGGCGGCAGGCGCGGTCGATTTTATTAACAAACCTTTTAATCCCGATATTGTTAAGATTAGAGTTAAGAATCATATAGAGTTAAAAAATTACAGCGATAATCTCGAAGAAATGGTTGCAGAAAAAACAGAGGAAGCTGTCAAAACTTTGGACAACGCTTTGCAGGGGCTTGCAAATGTTGTCGAACACCGCGATATGGAATCCGGCGAGCATGTAAAAAGAACTCAGTTGTATGTAAAAGCATTAATCGACTACTTAATAGAGTCTAATTCCATTTATGCGAACGAGTTAAAAGAGCTTCAGCCGGAAATTATTGTTAAATCTATGGCTCTTCATGATGTCGGAAAAATTGCAATACCGGATAGAATTCTTTTAAAACCGGGTAAACTTGATCCTGATGAATACGAAATAATGAAAACCCACACAAGCCGCGGCAAGGATATTATTCACGAGCTTGGCGATGTTAATACTTCGTTATATTTAAAACACTGTGAAGATATTTGTTATGGGCATCATGAACGCTGGGACGGCAAAGGGTATCCGTGTCAGATTAAAGGATCTGAAATTCCCATAGTTGCCCGTATTGCTTCTATTGCCGATGTTTACGATGCCCTTATTAGTAAACGGGTATATAAATCCGCCATGACTTACGAGGACGCCTTAGGTTTAATTATCGAAGGAAAGGGAACCCAGTTTGATCCCACTATTGCGGAAGCTGCTGTTCTAATTAAAGATAAGTTTAAAGAAATTTCATTAAAGTACAAGTAATTACTAAATTTCTACGCCGTATTTTTGCAGGTTTCCGACAAGATGCGCCATGTCTCTTTTTTCGTTGCAAAAATAAATAACACGCATTCCGATTTTTCTGGGAATTAGCAGGTTTTCGTTTTGATTATCTATAAAAACGCTTTCGTCGGGCTGTATTCCAAGCTGTTCCAGAGCGTGAAAAAAAATCTTTTCTGTTTGTTTTCCATAACCAAGTTCTCCTGAAACTGCAAAAATATCAAAATATTTATTTAAATCGAATTTTTGTTTTAAGTAGACAACTCTATCGGAAAAATTGCCGGTTATTAAACCTGTTTTATAGCCTTTTGCTTTTATCTTTAATACAAAATCGTGCATATCGTGATCTATTGGGGTTTGGTTAAAAGAATGGAATAAAAAAGCAATGGGAATATTCATGCCAAGACCCGCACACAATTCATCCCATATATCTTCGTGGAAAGTTTTGCCAAAAATTAAATCTCCTACATATTTCCTGTATTCTTTTTCGAATATATCTTTATTAATATTCATATACTGAGAGATGTAGTTGCATATCGATTCTATTCCCGTACTATCGTAGGTCATAGTGCCGTCATAGTCAAAAAAAACCGCTTTTATGGTGTTCATAGTGGAGATGGCGGGAATCGAACCCGCGTCCCAATACGCGAAACATAGACATCTACAGATTTAGCCGTTTATTGTATTGTCGGGACAGGCTTGGCTAAACGGCGCGCGGTCTGTCCGTATTCCGGAAAATCTTATCTTAATACCACCGGATACTGTATTAAAACCAGCTCTGATTGCGACGCAGAAGTTGTCCCTCAGAGCGGCGGGACAGTTCCACGCGATTATGCAGCTAAGGCGTAATCGTAACTGACAGTATTATTGGCAGTTAAATTTTTGCCCAATCAGGAGATGGGCGCTCCACCTGCAGTCTATACCCCGAAGCGTACCGGTCGAAGCCGGTGCATCCCCAAGTATTTATTATTATACTACTACAAATCCAATTTATAGACAATACATTTATTACACTTTTTTTGCTTTTTTCTTATTATTGCACTATAATTTAATATTATGGACTCGTTAATCTTAAATTCTATGCAAGTATTATCCGCAGAAGAAGAATTGCTTATAAAAAATGTCGATGAATGGCTTAGGGAAAATAACCCCCACGAGCAGGTATTAATTAGCGAAAGGTTTAGGCGTTTACGAAATCTGGGTCATGTAGTTTTCGATTATCCATCCATAAAAGATACAACTTATGTAAGAGATATTCTTGTAAACGAAAATCTTACAGAATCCTTGCTTGCTTTTTCCGCAATATCCCATCTTTTGCGTACTCCCGCCAAAGTAGCGGCTTTACGGAGTTTTTTAATTGCTAAATTTCATGCTTTTTCCAGAATTTGCACCCTTACCAGCGGAAATAATGACCTGTATAAACCGGCAAGAAATATCTCTTTTTCCGTAGTTTTTACCATGATGGCGGAAGAGGTTTATTTTTCCTGTCTGGAAGACCCAAGTTTTTCCAGCGATACCAAAACCAAGCTGGCAGATGATTTAATTTCTCTTTGGGATTCAGGGATTGATCCCCGCAGTGTCCGTCATCTTATGGCACTTTCTTCCCTATGGTCTGCCAGGGATTCTTCTCCGCCATGTTTTGGGACAATGGACGGAAATTCGGAATTATTAAGGATTTCCATAGATATGGATGCAGATACCGAATGGCTCGATTTCTTAAAAGACGAATCCACAAACGAAAGAACCAGATGGGCATTGGAGGAATTTCTTTTTGGGTTATCTTTCGAGGAAATAGCGCAGGTTCGTTCCAGATTAAAAAAATACGGGGTATCATCTGTGGGTCATAACGAATTGCGATCTTATTTAGATTCCAGGCCGGTTTATTCTGTAGTAAATACTTATGACCCGCGGGCTATTTACGATTTCTTTGTCGAAAGAAGAGATGCCTGTTTATTGCGAAAAAGGGTTAAAGCACCGGGACCATATTATACATTGGAAGAAATTTACTTAAAATACAGAATTATTCTTGAATCAAACTTAATACTGTTGTAGTTCATCGATTAAATGCTCAAGCTCGACTCCTGCTTTTTTAAACATTTCTATAGTATCTTCGCTGTCCTGATAACGGCGCTGTGCTACAACGCGCTTTATTCCGCAGTTAATTATTAACATTGCGCAGGTACGGCAAGGGGTCATTCTGCAGTAAAGTGTCGCTCCATCTATAGGAATGCCCATTTTTGCAGCCTGGCAAATGGCGTTCTGCTCGGCATGGACAGTTCTTACGCAGTGTTTGGTAACATTTCCGTCCTCGTGGAGCATTTGTTTATATTGATGCCCAACTTCGTCGCAGTGGGGAAGCCCCGTTGGAGAACCTACATAACCGGTAACCAGAATCTGTTTGTTTTTGGCAATTACACAGCCGCTTCTTCCGCGGTCGCAGGTTGCCCGTTTGGAGATTGCTTCGCAAACCTCCATAAAATATTCATCCCAGCTTGGTCTTTTGTATTCACTCATTATAATTATTATAACAAAAAGTAAGCTATTGTGTCAAATTAGGGTATGGAAATAGGTGAATTCTGCCGATAAATGAAGAGCCGTGAACTTTTTTCAAAGAATGACGCTATTTTCAGTTTTCTCTGCCGTTTTCTTCCTGGTGCCTGTTGCATGGATTACCCCCGAGGATCTTATTCATGTTGTTGGAAGGGGAGATACCATTTATTCGATTTCCCGCTTTTACAGTGTAAACGCAGACGAGCTTATGAGGGCTAATAATATCTCCGATCCGTCAAGGCTGCTTGTAGGGGCAAGGTTAAGAATTCCGGCAACTGCGTCTGCATCGCTTCCTTCGCAGGGACCGGCTTTAAATTTAACGGATTACCGCGTGGTAAGGGGAGACACTCTTTTTAGTATTGCAAGGAATAACGGAATAACGCTTGCAAATCTTTTGGAAATAAATCGATTCTCTTCGAATCATGTAATAAGAGTCGGAGATATTGTAAAAATTCCGGCACGAAATACACAGCAGACGGCATCTGTTACATCGCCGCCAACTCAGGTAGCGGCAGGGGTTTATGCATTGCGATGGCCTGTAACACCAAAGGAAATTGCATATATGACGGGGCAAATGGGCGTTGTCCTGGAAGGCGAAACAAATGAATCTGTAAAAAGTTTAACGCAGGGGAATGTGATTTCCGCAGGACCCTGGAGGAAGTTTGGCAGAGTTGTAATTGTAGAATCGCAGGGAGGCTATTTCTATATGTACGGCGGATGCGAAACATTATCTGTAAATGTCGGGGACAGGGTATTGCCTGGAACCGAAGTAGGAAAATTAGGCGTTAATACGGTTTCAGAAAAACCGCAGTTATTCTTTATGGTTTTCCGTAATGATACGCCAATAGACCCCGCAAAAGCTCCAAGAGCCGGCAGTAATGGGAGGACTTAAAAAAGTGAGTACAGAAGTTGGAATAGGTAAAACAACGAAACGGTCGCAGAAACTTTTGGATAAAAACCGCAAAAAAGTAAAAGCGCAAAAAGAATCTGACCCGTTGGCGTTGTATTTTAGGCAGATCTCCAGGTTTCCGCTTTTAACATTGCAGGAAGAACAGAATATAGGCGAAAAAATTGTCAGCCTGCGTTCTAAGCTTAAAGCGCTGGATAACGATAAAATAAAAAATAACGAAATTGATATTACTCAGGAAAAATCCGCATTGGACAGCGCGCTTTTACATTATAAAAACACAATGATAAATTCCAATTTACGCCTTGTGGTAAGTATTGCCAAGAATTATCAGCACCGTGGATTGTCGCTTTTGGATTTAATCGACGAAGGAAATATTGGTCTTATAGAAGCTGTAGAAAGATTCGATTATACCCGCGGCTGCCGTTTTTCTACATACGGTACATGGTGGATTAGGCAGGCTATTATAAAAAGTATTGCAGACAAAGGGCGGGCTATTCGTATTCCTATTCATATGCTTAACACAATTAAAAAATGTTATTATGTGGCAAAACAACTGACACAGGATCTTGGCAGAGACCCCAACGAAGAAGAATTGTCCGAATATTTAAATGTTCCGGTTTCTAAAGTAAAAGAAATTGTAAAATTGTCTCAGGAAACAACAAGTTTGGATACTATCGTAGATGATGGAAACCTTACCCGTCTTGCAGATCTTATTAAAGACGATAACCGTGCAGAGCCGTTCGAAATGGTATTCTCCATGACATTGCAGGAAACAATGGGCGGAATTCTTTCGCAGTTATCGGAAAGAGAAATGAAAATTATCCAATTGCGTTTTGGACTGACAGGAGAAACCCCGCTTACTCTGGAAGAAACCGGAAAATATCTGGGAATAACCCGCGAAAGAGTACGGCAGATACAGGAAAAAGCAATCTGGAAACTCCGCACTCTCCACGATTTAAAAGAACTAAACGAAAATTTGTAATTACGCTTCCTTTAAAGTGCAGGAAATTGCGGCGCGGGCATTTGCCATAAAAGCTTCTTTGGGCTGAAAAGCCGAAAGAATTTCGCTGTAATATTGGCGGCAAAACGCTTCCTGCATTTCTTCTTCGTTTAACCCCTGTTTTTTTAGACTCAGAATAAAATCGCGGCAGGCGGCAGCGGCGGTAAAAGCTCTGTCAAAGAAACCGTCGGCGATATTGTCCGGGACAATGCCAAGGTGCGGCAGCGATAAATGCTTGTAAGGAATTTTTCTGCATTTTTCTATCGAGTTAATTGCATCGATACAACTGGTAAGATAACCCGGGTACATACTGCCGTCCGGCATTTGCACTCCCGGCGTTTCGTTTAGCGCAAGCAGTTCCAGCTCCGGCAAAAAAAAGCAAATGGAATCTCTTGTGTGTCCCGGTGTTTCCAGAATTTCTACAGTTATATTGCCAAGAGAAATTTTATCGCCGTCTTTTACGATAATATCTCCGCGGAAATCGTCATCGTTGTAAGCTGCATCTATCTTTATGCCGTATCTTTCCGCTGCTACAAGAGAAAGCTCGCGGATAACCCGGCGGGGAGTATCTTTTAATAAAACTGCCGCCCCTGCGGCTGTAGTTATGGTGCGCAACCCCGGCCATTCGTTTCTGAAAAACGGCAGAGCGCCGATATGGTCGTAATGGGTATGCGATAAAAAAATATAATCCAGCGGCCTTTCTCCAAGATTATCCTTTACCCTTTGGATTGTCTCTGCGGCGCAAAACAACATACCGCAATCAATAAGGGCGGTTTGAGTGTCCCCAACAAGAAGATTACCCTCGCTGGAATTATGTACAATGCAATTTATATATTTTTTCATTTATGTATCATCCTTGCCTATATTATCCTGTAATTTGCAAAGAGATAATAGCCCTGTAGGGAAAAAAGGAAAAAATTGTTTTACCGGTGCTCTGTCTTAAATGACAAAACACCGGCGAAACTTTTGTTAGTAGTAATGCTCAATTCTGGAATTCGAATATTTGCGAAGATTTCTTTCCGATACCGTAATAAGTACGCTGTCACTGCTTTTTATCTGAAAGCTGGTGCCCCAACGAAATGAATTATGATAAAGACCGCCTTTGGTGTAAATTTTCTTTGATTCTGTACTGTCTACAGGATTTTGACTTACAATCCTATAATTATCAGCTTCAAGAGTAAGTTTGTATAAATCGGCGTAACTATCAAACTGAGTGGATCCTTCGCCTCTGAACCCAATCATCCATATATGACCTTCAGTATCTGTAAATAAAGCAATGCTGTCATATTGATGTTTAATATTCATATCTACTTTTGGACCATAGTCGGTAAAATTATACCGACCATCACTAACAATGCTATCAAGATCTCCGCTTGTTGTTGCAGTATAATACAGATATACACTTGAAGCGGAATAATCGTATACGCCAATAACCCATTTGTTATCTGTTGCATTACCGGAACCACTACCGAAATAGTCTAGATTGCCGGGCAGGTTTGTAACTCCAACTGCAGATGCAGGATTATTGGAGCCTGAGCTAATATTGTACAATGCATAACGAGGGGCTGCTATATTTGCACTTTGCGGATTACTTTTATTTCCAGTAAATGTCATTAAATCATATACTAATACATATCTTTTATTGGGCTGCTCAATAGCTATAAATAAATAATCGCCCAAAATTTGCATTCCGCCCGGATGTTTATGTCCGTTGATAATTTTTATCTGCCCCACCAATCCGTCAGTTTCTGTAGCAAAAAATAAATATCCGGCATCATCATCAAAACAATGGGAATAAATATACATATCATGCCTGTCATAATATATCAAACCCTGTATATGCCGTGCCGGTACAGAAAGGATACCACTACCGGGGTAAGGCATATGGGGAACCGTGTCGGATTTTCTAAAAGGCAAAATTCTTTCGAAAGAAGAATGTCTGATTTTTTTAAATACATCCTGAGGGTTATTTATGCTAGCTGAATGCATATATCTTTTGGGATCACCGCCCGAATAATTGTTCCAGCCGGGAGGCGACGCCATTGGAGGAGCAAACAGTGGATTAAGCAAAGCAGGGGTTTCGCTGTCATTAATGTATAAATCAAAGTCTATATATTTATCCGTCTCTTCAGGATCAAGCCGCAGCAGATCCACGGTAATTTTATTTATATTATTTAAAAAATTGATAGGGAAAACTTCCATATTAGGAGGAGGATCATTAAGTTCATAAGCTTCGTTTACAAGATTAAAAGAATCTTCTACCACCCAATATTTTCTGCCATAATATGCTTCAAAAATCATATTAACTTCGAAATTAATTGATAGGGATACAGCATCACGCGGAATTTCCAGCGGTAGTTGGGGGTTAGCTATATCGCTGTAAATTGTATGTTCTGTTCCGGCTGCTTTGACATAAGACACAGCAAGTCTGTAATCTAACTCACTCCAATCGTTCAATTCATCTGCTTTTAAGAACAGCTTAAAGTTTCCTACGGGCTGGTCGTCTTTGCCCGGCTCTTCGTTACAAGTGGTAAAAAATACCGCAGAAATTATCAAAATGGCAATAAACATTGCCAAATTCCTCAAATTTGATTTAATTTTCATAAAATCCTCCAAAAATATTAATAAACTTGCTTATGTACATTATACCCTCATTTTGTGGATTTTGTCAAACTTTTTGCGATACAAAAAATACGGGTAAAAATGCCGAAAGAATAAATTTTAGGACATTTACAAATGTATTACATTCATTAGAATATAGGATAAATATAGAAAGAATATAGAAATACAGGATTTGGGTAGCTGTTACCTTTATTCTTCCCCCTTTACTCGCTAAACCCCGTCCCGGTAGAACTATGTGCTTAGTATATAACGGATGCGCATAGTTACCTTAAATATGGGACATATCCCAAAAGCAAGGAGAGGGGGTATGTCCCAAAAAGAATGGAGGAAATATCCCCGGCGCCTGTGCGGCGCCGTTGGGATGAATGTGTTACTCGCCGGACGGTCTAGCGGCGGTTGTTGTAACTGCTACTTTATAAATGCCTTTTATAGGCAGAGCCGGGTCTGGATATACCCTAAGATACATCGTGTCGCCGGCATTAGATGTGAAGCTCGATGCTGGCCAATGCGGATTTGAAGCGGAAGTAGAAGTAGAAAAAGCGCCGTTATTAGTTTCCTCAATGGCAATCGTTCCTGTTTTGCTTGTATATCTTGCGACAAATACAACATCAGCATATCCGTCTGCCACTACTACTGAATTGGACCAATACTCCTTTACCCAAACATAGTAAGTAGTACCCGACTCGACTGCGAAAGTATGCCATGTTTCGCTGTTTGTGTTGGGAAGATTGCCCTGATACCATCTGCCGATGGTCATGTCTTTTTCGCCCTGGAGTCTTGTATTAGTGGTTGTAACCGCTACCTTAAAGTGACCGGTTTTTATTCCAATACCATTCGTTGCTTCCACTTTGAGATACACTGTGCCGGTCTGAGTAGCCGTGAAGTTTGACGGCGGCCAATAATTAGCATCAGTAGGCAGCCGCTCAGGATATGCGTTAGTGGTGTTATTAGCACCATTTTCGCTTTTTGCAAAGATAGATGTTCCGGTTTGGCTGCCGTAATGTGCGCTAATCATTACATCAGCATATCCGTCTGCCACATCTACTGAATTGAACCAATACTCCATTACCCAAACATAGTAGGTAGTACCGTTAACAACATCAAACTTATACCATACTGCACTGCTTGATGTGGCAAGATTATCCTGTGTCCATGTGTTTAATGATAAAGCTATAGTTGGGGCTGGAGTCGAATCTACCTCTGACTCCGGCGGACAAGCCGTCATAAAAAACCCGATTACCGCTATAAGAGCAATAATCCCGAATAATTTAATTTTGTGTTTCATACTAACACTCCTTAATAGTTTTTCCAGCGGGAAACCCCGCTGAAGAAACTATAAATCATGTTAAGAAAATACTACTGCCAAGTGGTTGTTTTTATGATACCTATTGGTTAGGTGTGTGATAATTAGGTGGCTGTTAATTTTGTGATTCTCTCTTTGCTCGCTAAATCTTATCCGCCGGGGCGGGATTTGTGTCGTCAAAAACTCAGGGGGAATCCGCTTACGAGCCCCGCTTTTTCCAAAGGAAATAGCGAGGTCTCTCCAGCGGGGAATCCCTGAAAATGTTTTTGCCGACCCAAATCCCGCCCCGGTAGAACTATGTGCTTAGTATATAACGGATGCGCATAGTTACCTTTGCGTTTCCTATGTATTTTCCTGTAAATTCCATTGGGAAAGGGGATACTTGTGAGAGCGAATTTGCTATTGTCAAACTCTCTAAAAAATGTTATATTTATTCAAAGGTAACATAATGGCAGTCAAAGTAAAACCCGTTCAGCCGACGGAGATAAAAGACAAAAAAATCGCCCGTAAAGTTATTGATCATATCCGTAAACCCATACCCGCCTCGGTTTACCGGAAGCTCAAGAAAAAAGCGGATTTTATAGACAAATTTTTCCAATAATGTCCAAGCGTCAGGAATTTGAAAAAAGCGGGCGTTTCAATGAATTTAAATTAAATCTTCTTTCCGCTTCAATTAATCTTGGCAATTTTGATTGTGGAATAACCGAATATAATGAATATCTTGTAAAAGATTCTCTGTGTTCCATGAATGATCATATCGCACTTACCTGGCTTTTAACAGAACGATCTACAGAAAAAATTGTAGCTTATATGTCTCTGATTATGGATTCAATAAAGTTGTCTTTTACCGAAAAAGAACTTCATAATCTAAACTATCCATTTAAAACGATACCTTCAATGAAGATTGCAAAATTGGCGGTAGATTGCTCTTTTTCACAAAGATATAAAGGTATTGGGACATTCATGATAAACAGTGCGGAGAGACTTGCATGGTCGTGTAATATAAACTTCTGCGCTTGCCGTTTTCTAACTGTAGATGCTGATATTGAGCACGATGCAGGCGTTCTTGCATTTTACAAAAAAATGGTTTCATTCCAAATACCGAACTTTTCAACAAGAACAGAAAAACTATAAGTATGAGAAAAGATATATATCAATGAGTAGAAGTGGTTCACTAATATAATGGAAATGTTAAAAAGGTAATCCGGGTAGCTGTTACTTTTACGATTCCACCTTTACTCGCTAAATCTTAGCCGCCGGGGTGGGATTTGTGCCGCCAAAAACTTAAGGGGGGGGGAAATCCGCTTACGAGCCCCGCTTTTTCCAAAGGAAACAGCGAGGTCTCTCCAGCGGGGAACCCCTGAAAATGTTTTTGTCGACCCAAATCCCGCCCCGGTAGAATTATGCGCGTAAGCGTAGGGTGGTTAGTATCTGCGCTGTGAAATTGCGGTAACAGGTGCATTTGCGCGACTTTGTTGGGTATTAATCACGCTTCTTTTTTTTCATTCCGAGCGGCGATAAAACCCCAAATTATAAGAGGGAGCTTGACTAAATATCAAAGTAATAATATGCTAAATCAATACAATAACAAGGGGGTTATTATATGCAAGCACAGGCCGTTAGAAAAAGCATAAATTATTCAAATAACATAAATGAAGTTTTTGAATATTGTCAGAATTACAAAGAACCGATATTTGTAACAAACAATGGTCAAGGCAGATATGCTGTAATGACCGAAGATACATATGATCAATTATTGGGCAAGCTAGAATTGTATCATGCAGTCGAAATTGCTCTGAAACGAATGGAAAATGGCGAAGTAATACATGAAGAGGAAATGATTAAATTTATTAAAAATTTATAAGGAATGAAAGTGTACAGAGTTGAGTTTTCCCCATATATTCCAGAAGACATTGAAGAAGTCCATAAATATATAAAGGAAACTTTAAACAATTTAAATGCTGCCAATAGATTAAAAAATGGTTTGCTGGAAAAAATTGAATTTTTAAAAGAAAATCCATACGCACGCCCATTGGTAAACGACAGATATTTAGCATATTTGGGATTAAGATCAATTAGAATTAATAATTATTCTCTTTTTTATGTGATAAAAGAAAGTGATGATATTAAAAAAAGACATATAAAAATTCTCAGATTTATGTATAGTAGAAGGGACTGGATAAATTTGTTAAAAGATATGCCTTTAGATGAAATAATATAAAGCTTTTGATCATCGAATTAACGCGAATGCGTACCCTGCGGTACGGCGCGAATTAAGAATCAGAAATCTAAGCAATAATTCGCGTAATTCGACGATCTTTTAAGATTCCACCTTTACTCGCTAAATCTTAGCCGCCGGGGTGGGATTTGTGCCGCCAAAAACTTAAGGGGGAATCCGCTTACGAGCCCCGCTTTTTCCAAAGGAAACAGCGAGGTCTCTCCAGCGGGGAATCCCTGAAAATGTTTTTGCCGCCCCAAATCCCGCCCCGGTAGAACTATGCGCGTAAGCGCAGGGCGGCAATAGTTACCTATGCGCTCCTACCCCCTAAAAAGCTCGAATGGCACGGACATTGTAGGAAAAATTCTTGACTTGGGTCAGAGAATAAGAATCTGTTGTAACTCCAAAATTCAAAAGCCACGCATGAGTAAAATTGCTGGACTGCGACGAAGACCAGAATTCATCATTGAGAATATTTATACTAGCATTGTTTCTGCTTAGATAGAGTTGTCTTAATTCTCCCACACTAGGCAGGAACCAGTCGTTAAAATCGGTTCCAAAAACATTTGTTGTTTTTGCGGTGCATACTTGAGCGGCTGTTCCACTTAATTCAGTATGATTTACAATGAGCCATGTATCCTTTCTTCCTTTCCCTAGTTCCGTATTTGCATTACCTAAAGCTGTTACACCTGGTATTTGTATTTCATTAAAAGGGACCGGGACCCATGGGGCTGTTGAAGCTTCATTTGCAGGTGCGGCTTCAAGGTAGTAGGCGGTGTATTCTGCCCAAGCCCTGTCTGGCGGTGTCCCCGCCGGCGATGCCTCTACTGTAAAGCCAGAGCCTGCTGGAGCAATATAGAAAATTATACCGCCGCCGGGACCTGTGTCGCCTATTGCATAAGCGAAATCCCACACAGCATAGAGGGTTACTGTGGCTCCGTTTGTAGTTGTTAAATCGGTGACACTTTGTTCATCTATATAAACAATGTTACTACTCCCCACAACCTGCCTAGAAGTATGCCAACCCTTAAAAGTTAATCCTTCCCGTTCAAGGTTATTAAGCGTCAAAGCCTGCGTTTGCCCAATTGTATGTGTCTGATTGTTCATCCCTCCTGTGTACCTATCATCTATATTGGGATTAAAGGATACGGTGTATGTACCTTGCAAGGTTATAATCGGTGCGCTTGCACTGTACGCCCCTGCATTATAATTGATGTTTTCTGCAGAACGCGCGTAAACAAAGTATGTTGTGTTGTATATCAGATCGTTAAATGTCGTGCCGGGCTGCCATGTTGACAAGCCGTTTCCGTTGCTTGCTGTGCTAATGGCATATTGAACAGTTTGTCCGGTAGAAGGCTGAACCATCGTATTAACTGTAATACTGGTTGGGGTTTTACTAAACTCGGTAGGAGCATTAACCTCAGCGCCGTTAGCTTTGGTAATATTAGCGTTTGCGAAAACAGGCTGCAATGTCGGCGCATTGTAGTTTGCCGCGCTAGTGCCGCCAATGCCCCAGTTGCTGGCTGTAACGGCAAGGTCGTCTGCGGCATTAACTTGTGCAAAGTTTACATCGCCTTCAATAATGGTTACTGTATCTATATCACCGTCCAGAACACCGATCAATGTTGGGGGTGTATTGACTGTAGCTGTCGTAGTGGTGTCGTAAGATTTATTATGTACCGTACCGTTAGACCAGGTAAGGGAAATACGGCTTACAGTTAATGTTACTCCGGGAAGAGGTGCTCTGCTGAATGAAGCAAATGTAGTACCTCCTTCTGTGGATACTTCAATGCCATAAGTTCCGGCATTGGTTGGCGGGGTTGCGCTGTCATAAGTTGTTCCTTCCTTACTGACATAATAGACAGTTATTGTACCGGCTGTGGTTGCATCTACACCTACGCCGGAAAAATTAACCGCTACTGTCTGCGGCGAACGGTTGTATTCTCTGTTGATTGTGTCTCCGTCGGTAACAGTGAAATTATTCGTTGTCAGCGGAATTTTGTCGGCATTTACTACCTTTAAAGTGTAGCCCTGAAAAGTCTCATCGTAATCCGCAAATACCCTGACAAGAAGGTCATTATTATTGCTAAAATCCCAGCTTTCAGGAAGCCCGTCAATATAGACAGTATTAAAATGGCTTATTTTTTTACCGGTATGTTCAACTGTAAATTGTAAATCACTAATATCAACGGCTTGCAGTACTGTTATTTTTATTGTTTCTTCGCCTGTAATTTCCATTTGTTGAAATGCAACGTCTTTTAAAACAAAATTGGTTATAGAAGTATTTTGTGTATTAATTTTAATATTCATATTTACAGTTGTAGTTTTTCCCGGTTTTATATCAACCGTTTCCGTATATTCGCCAATAGTGTAATCTTCTTTATCAAGTGCCTTTAATGTAATAACCCAAGTACCCGCAGAAAGCGAGATTGTTACTGCTTCGCCCGGGCTGTAAATATTGCCTATAGTTTCGCTTCCGTTAGTACAATCAATTTGATACTTTAGAGTCTCTACAAAGTTTTCGAATGCGGCAGAACGAGCCGTGCCGGAACCCGGCAGTCTAACAACCAAAGTTCCTAAATCGCTTTTATCAAACAAATCACAGGAAAATATTCCTCCCGCAATAATTACAACTACTATAAAAAATAAACCTGTTTTTTTCATATTGACTCCTTACTTCGTTCCAATCTCGACAGTTATAATAACCGTCCCCGAATGTAATAACAAAGCATTATCACTGCCGGTACCTGCTGTTTCTCCGGGCAGGCGCGGCAACGAGCGCAAAATCTGAGACATAATCATCGGCTGTTCTGCATTTCCCGTTTCGGGGTTTATTCTTGTTTCACTCCCTGCGCTGACAGTTACAGAGTGTGCGGCAGCGGACACCGGAGTATAATAGACCCCACCTGTCAGTACGCGGATGCTTACTGTATCCATCTCGAAAGATGTTCCGCGCACAGAAGCGGTTGCAGACGGAGACTGAGCCGAAAAATTTGCCCTGCTTCCTGCAGGCGGCTTTACTTCTACCCTTACCCTGCCGCTGGAAAGATTAAGATTCACAGTTTCGGTTTCTTCCAGCTTTATAATTTCTTCCAAAGTAAGCCGTGTAAGAGGACGAACGGTAATAGTCGTGCTTCCTACAGAAAGTATTGCCGTACTTCTAAACCCGGTAGATACTATAGTTGCTTTTTGGATAGTACTCCCTTCCTTGGCAGGTATCCAGTTTCCGCCTGCGCTAGTTTGCAATTCCACAGTCCCCGTCATCTCCTTAATAACCGCCGTCTGTGCCGTTGCCGTTTGTGCGGCGATTATTGCCGCTACCGCAAAAAATAATACAAATCTTTTCATAAAAACTCCTTATATCCTAACATCTAAAACGCTATCGTTATTCCTGCAAATACTTTCCACAACACAACATCTCCATACATATCTATATTTCCCATGCCGGGGAAAAATGCTCCGCCTGCAAGGTTAAAACGAAGGTCGTCAAAGGGCTGCCATGCGGCTGTTGCCCATATCTCTGCGCCGTAGAAATTTCCCGGTGATGAATCATCGTTGTAAGTTCTTATAAAGTAACGAAGGGTGCATTCGGCGAAAAACGAGGGCCCCAGCCTTGCTTCGTAGTTCAGACTGGCAAGCGCAAGCCCCCCGATTGTTCCGGGGAAAGCTCCGCCTTGTGATACCGAATTTACGGGGATAAAGGCGTTTACGCCTCCGCCGGAACCGGTCGTGAATTTTACTGTTATGCTTAACATATCATTGATAGGGGTTGGCAGTGCTGTCTGTATTTGCGCTAAGCCGCCAAATGCGAAACCAAAGTCTGTATCAGTAATTTGCATCGTTTCTAAAATCGCGCCGGCAGTAATGCGCAGTTTGTTTGCCGGAAAAAAATCGAAAAGAAGGGTTCCGTACTGTGAATGTATGGTTTGCTTGCTGTCGTTTAAATCAAACTGGCACAGAAGCTCTGCCGTAAGAGAACTTCCTTCTTTTAACGGAATCTTATAACGGACATTGGCAATGGCGCGGCGAGAGGCGAAGTATTTATCGAAATTATCATAACTCCAAGGCTCGGAATAATTTTCCGCATCGTCCGCACTCATAATTATTTTTGCGGTGTCCTTGTACAAAAAGCCGGTGTATAAAAATGATGCGCTTAGATTGCTGCCTTCGAAACGAAGTCCGTCAAAAAGCCCGCCTGCGTTTATTCCTAAAATATCGCTGTATACAATCCTGCCTGCTTCGACAGACATTCCGTTTCCAAAGCGGTAAATAAAAGCAAAACGAGATAATTCGGGAATAAATACGGGGTTTTCTCCATTGTCGATTTTTAACGAAAGAAAAGCGGAAAGGTATAAGGATGGTCCCTGTTTGTTATTCCAGGAAAACCACGGAGTAAAATCGGGGTTGTATAAAAATTCGTTGTTGCCGGCTTCTATTTTTTGATTATGCAGTAAGCCGAAATCAAAGGAGAAGATCAAGGTAGTTGAAAAAATCAAAAGGATAAAAATTATTAATCGTTTCATTGGCCGTCTCCTTGCGCACTTAAAACCCTTCCTAGCACAAGCAAGAATTCGTCTCCGCTTATTGTCATTGCGGGGTCGGTTATGCCTTGTAAAAAATTACGGCTTATCATTGTTCTGTAGGCATACCGGGGACCGGGAAAAAGGGTGTATATTAACCCGCCTTTTATTTCGAAGGCTTTCATCATTAGAAAAGAAAGTTTATCCAATGTGATTGGGATATCTGCTTCTGTATTGTTCAGCCAACCATTTGCTGCGGCTGATTCGTATGTGTTGGAGGCGCTTCCTGCTGCTCCTAGTATAAACTTTGCCGCCTGCGCGCCGGTTATTGCGGGTGTTCCCAGCAGGGTTTCCATTTCCGCTGCCGTTTGTGCGGAAAGTGTAAGCGGGGCTAATAAGCACAAAAGCCCTAAAAGTACGATAGTTTGTTTCACCTTATTTATTTCTCCTTATTGTTGTTATGTTTGATGAATGGTACCTGCGATTAAGCGTGTTAAGGATTTTTCCAGCGGAAAACCCCGCTAAAGAAACTATAAATTATGTTAAGAAAATACTGCTGCCAAGTGGCTGTTTTTATGATACCTATTGGCTGGGCGAGTTCCAGTCCTGTGCCGGTAATATAAGCCCCCTGCCTGTCGCGTAGACTGCGAATTTCATAATATTATCAAAGCCCGATTTGTCCAGAATGGAAGTTATAAGCGGTTTAAGCCTTACTTCCGATATTCCCATTTCATTGGCTACTTCGCTTCTGGTTTTACCTTGACATACAAGCCGAAGGACAGCTATTTCTTTTTCCGTAAATTGGACGGCAAAAGACGGGCGATCCGCGCGGACGGAATAAATGCTGTAGCCTTCCAGGGTTTTACGTATAACTTGTAATAAATTTTCGCTGCCCATTTCCTTGTCCATAAAACTTTGCGCTCCCGCTTTTTTTGCTTCGTCTATAAAAGTAATTTCCGGCAGGGCGGTAATTATTACTATTTTTATTTTAGGCATTTCTTTGCGAATTTCCGCAGTGTATCTTATGCCGTTGGAATTGTTCTTTGTTACTACATCCATTAAAACTAAATCTGGTTTAATTTTATGGCATAGTTCCAGCGCATTAGCGGCATCATCTGTAATCCCCGCTACTTCCATATCTGTCTGCTCGTTAATAAGGTTTTCCAGCAATTCGCGCAGCATAGCTTGATCTTCCACTATTAATATTTTTTTCATGGCTGTTCTTCCCAATGCTGCAATATATCTTTGGGTATTTCTGCAGATGTTAATTGATCTTTTACCATATCGTAAAAATTGCCAAGCTGCCCGCGTATACTCTGTATGTCCTTTTGCCGTCCCGCTTCTGTCAGCGCTAAGGCGCATTCCCGCAAACTTTCTGTTTTATGAGATGTCCATGTTTCGATTATCGCAATGAACTTTTCGAAATTATATTCGCCGGTGCCGTTTTCAGCCGCTCTGTCAAACGCTGCACGGAGATGATTTAACGCATCCAGCCTCTGCGCTTCTATCGCTTGGCGAATAAGCAATGAGGTATGGACTCGACCCTTCGGTTCGGTCATAAGCGAATCTGGTTCTTCGCTTTTTTCTTTTGTCTTTAGCCATTTCCTGAGTATTTCGTCTAATTCTTTTGTATCGATTGGTTTGGGAAGATAGTCGTTAAAGCCCTGTTCGATATAATATTCTTTCATTCCATGCATAGCGTCTGCGGTAAATGCAACAACAGGAGTTTGCCCCGGGTTTTTTTCCCATTCGCGGATTTGTTTAAGGGTTTCTGTGCCGTCCATTTCAGGCATCATGTGATCCAGTAAAATTAAATCGTATTCGCTGTTTTGTATTTTTTCGATAGCTTCCCGCCCCGACAAAGCAATATCGATATGCAAGTCGTATGGGGCAAGCATTTTTTCTATCACTTTAAGATTCGCAGGTACATCGTCAACTGCCAGTACCCTGGAGTGTATCACTTTTGTATAAGGTGTTTGCGAATATATTATGCTTTCATTCTGGTTAACTGTATATTGCATATTCCGCAAGACAGATGCAGTTTCGTCACCTAATACGCCTTGCTCTGGAAGTGATTGCTGAATAATCCGCACTGTAAAACAGGTACCCTTGCCGTATTCGCTTTCTACGGTAATACTGCCGCCCATCATCTCTGCCAGTTTTTTGGTTATGGCTAACCCCAGACCTGTTCCTTCGGCTCTTCGGCTTGCGCCTGTTTCAAGCTGAGAATAGTTTTCAAACAGTTTTCCTATATCTTCCGGGCGTATGCCAATGCCGGTATCTTTGATCGAAAGAAAAATAAAAAATTGTACGGGGGGGGGGGGGGGGTGGGACTTTTTTTTTTTTTTTTTTTTTTATTGC
>JAITUR010000037.1 GCA_031286205.1 Treponema sp. | reverse complement strand
AAAGAACTGCGAAGAACATTAGCTGTAAAGGAAAGCGTCCCTGCTTATATTGTTTTTTCCGATGCCAGTCTGCGGGATATGTGCCGAAAAAAACCGGTTTCGCTTGTTCAATTTTCCGCCGTAAATGGAGTGGGCGCAGTCAAGCTGGAAAAATACGGCGAAATGTTTACAGAAGTAATAAAAAACTGGAGATAAGGGGAGTTGAACCCCTGACCTGATGATTGCGAACCAACCGCTCTACCAACTGAGCTATATCCCCAAGCCTAATTATATTAGGCAATAAAATCAACTTTTAATCAAGTTAGAAAGCTGGGCTTAAATAACCCGCACCATCCAACCTTTTGTATCAGGCAGTTTGCCGTACTGGATTCCCTTTATTGTGTCGCGTATATCTATTGTAAATTCGCCCACTTTTCCGTCTCCGAACACCGCTTTTTTGCCGTTGTAAGTAAGCGAGGTAAGAGGGGTGGCTCCGGCGGCAGTACCGCTGACAAAACATTCCCTGGATTCTTCCATTGCTTCGTCTATCGAGATTTGGCGCTCGGATACTTTTACGCCTTTATCGCGCGCAAGCTCGATAATACTGGCGCGGGTTATGCCCGGTAAAATAGTATCGCCTAATCCCGGCGTTACAAGTTCGCCCGACTTTAAATAAAAGAAAATATTGCACGAAGAACCTTCTTCTATATATTTACGATGAACAGCATCAAGGAAAACACATTCCATATAACCGGTTTTTAAGGCTTCCGATTTTGCGATTGCGGATACCACATAGTTCGAGCAGGCTTTTATCCAGCCTGTCCCTTTGGGAGTTGCGCGAATCATATCTGTAACAACAGCATCCGAGCTGCCGGATGTAAAATAAGAACCAACTGTAGTGCAGATTACATACACCCAAGGTTCGCTGGAAAGATTTACGCCGATGCCGCCTTCGGACATTGTAAACGGTCTTAAGTAAACGGAATCTGCCGTCATAAAGGAATCTTTTTCCCATTCAGGTTTATATTTAGGTCCAAACCCAAGCTGCGCGTTTCTTTTTACGATTTCTGTACAGGCTTCCAAAAAATCTTTTTCCGGAAAAGCGGGCATTTTTAACCCCTGCATCGATCTTGCAAAACGGGCGGCATTTTGATCCGGTCTAAAAATCGCAAGCCCTCCGTCTTTTTGCGGCAATGCTTTTAAACCTTCAAAACAGGCAAGCCCGTACTGGCTTGTGTAACTGACAAGCGGCATATCATCGTAAAAATTTCTTGAGCTCTGTAACTTAAAACGCTCGTCCTCATTCATCGCTGCTTCTTCTTCGGGACTCTTGTGCGGTTTTTTGATATACTCTCCGCCCCAGTTTCCATTTTGAAACTTCGATCTAAATGTTATTGGGTAAGTATTTAATGCAAAAGCCATAGTAACTCCTTATGAGTACTATACTATTTTCTCTTTTTTTGATCAAGGATTTTTTTGCGGAAAGTTTCCGCAATTCTAAAAATAATATAGATTGCCTTTTTGCAGGGAAAGTCCCAGCAGCCCGGACGATGCAGTATTTGCCCGCCAAATCCTGTTTTAAATCGATACAATCCCGCCATTGGATGAGCCGGATCCTCATTGGGGGGGATGCCGAACAAGTCATAGTACTCGCACCCCATTTCTTTTGCATCCTGCATAGCCTTCCATTGGAGAGCATAAGGAGCCATTAAGTTTCGTTTGTTATTTGAAGAAGCCCCATACAAATAAGTTGCCTGCTTACCCCGGAACAATACAATAATAGCCGCAAGGGTATCGCCTTCGTGGACGGCAGTGTACAAGCGCAATTTAGAACCATCGCCGCCGAAGTTTTGCTTGCCGCAAATTTCAAAAAGTGTTTTATAATATTCAAAACTATGAACAGCAATGCCGTCTCTTGCGGCAGTTTCATTCAACAAGCTGTAAAACTTTTCCAGTTCCTCTGCGCTGCCCTCCTCTACCTGAACACCTTTTTTTTCCGCAAGCCCAATATTATAACGCCATTTGGGTTTCATTGCGCCAAGAATATCCTCGCAGGATTTTGTTAAATCGATAATAACAGTGTCCGGAGCTTGAACAGGGGTTCCTTGTTTAAAGCCCGCAGCAGAGAGGAAGTTTGCGTCATAATCCTGCCAGGGTAAATCGAAGCGGATAAAAGCTGTGTTTCGCGGAAGAAATGGTTTAAGCTGATTCGCTATTTCCGCAAGCGCCTGCGCCCTATTTTCTTTGGGGTAATCTTCCGGCAGTTCCGGTCCCCAGGGAATATACGCAAAAGAAAAACCTTTTGCAAATCTTCGATAGAGTACTAAAAGCGAACCTGCGCCCTGCTCCGCCCAATCAATTAAAAATGATTTTGCTGTCCACCCAAAGCGGGATTTAAATTCTCCCCACATGGCAGACTGTAAAAAAGACAGGGCATTATTACAAATATCAATTTCTGCCAGGCTGATACTTTTGATAAAATTCATCTATAACTTCCTAAAAAATTAATCTCAATTTTCATCACACGGAGGCACAGAGTCACGGAGAGCTTTGCGTAGTTTGAAAGTTTATTATCTTTCATGTTTTATTTTTTTATGAAATATATTATTTGAAGGATAATTAAAGCTCAAAACTACACCCCCTCGTTCCTCTCTGTGTCTCCGTGCCTCCGTGCGAAATCTTTTTAGAACTTATTTATCTTACTTCTCCTTCAGATATTACATTGGTTCGTATCGGCTTGCCATTTAAACATAATCGTTTTTCTCCGACAAAGACTTCGTTATTTTTTACGGTTATTGGATACGAAAAAAATGTATCGATATCTATTTCTGCGGGATCAGCGCCGGCTTCTTCCCCTTCCAGGAGGAGCCTGGTTCCTGTCGGGTAATCTTCGGCATCAAGGGCTTCCACTCTTTCGCAGGGAGAACCGTCGGAAGCCGTGCCCTTGTTGTCGCCTGCCGCAAGCAGCATTCCCCTGGATTCCACGCCTCGTAAAACAGCGGGTTTAAGATTATATGCGACAATTATTTTCTTTCCAAGAAGCTGTTCTTCCGTGTAGAAAGGAACCAGTCCCGAAACAATCACCCGTTCTTCCCGCTCTCCTGTAATACCTTCCGCTGTTTCCAAGGTTTCTATATACAATTTATTTGCTTTTTGATGCCGTTCTATTTTTTCGATTTTTGCCACACGCAAATCTACTGTAGAATTAAATGACGGTTTAGCTGCCGACGCTCTTTCTTCCTGAGTACCGGCGTATTTTATTTTTAGTTCTTCTATTTTATCATCCTCCAATTTAGAAAAAAGCACTTCGCTTGTAACGGCATCTTCTACTCCGCCGGGTTTTCCAATACATTTCCAGCAAAGATTTTTGCCCTGTCCGCCGGAAGCAGATAAATTTAATCCAAAGAAAGATGCTATCTTTCCGGCAGATTGCGGAATATACGGCTCCATTAATACGGCTAAATCACGAACGATATACGCAAGATCGCTTATTACTTCCGCCGCTTTTTCCGGGTTTTCCGTACGCAGCTTCCACGGCTCTGAATCCTGAAAATATTTATTCGCAAACGAGGAAAGTTCGAAAATCTCCCTGAATGCATCCCGCAGTTCCGCCCTGTCAAGTTTTCCCGCGATTGATTTTTCGTATTTATTTACCTGCGCCCAAAAATCGGGATTACTTTTTGCATTTGGAATTTTGCCGTCATAGTATCGCGTAACAAAAGAAAGAGTGCGGTTTACAAGGTTTCCAAAATTGCCAATAAGCTCGCCGTTTACTTTTTCCTGAAAATCCTTCCAAGTAAACATTGCATCGGCTGTTTCTGGACGGTTATAAAAAATATAAAAACGCCAGACATCTGCGGGGATTCCCGTATCTATTGCATCGTCTCCAAATACTCCAACCCCGCGGGACTTGGAAAATTTTCCGCCTTCATAATTTAAGTACTCGCTGGACGACATATGATGCAGCATTGTCCATTTTTCGCCGCTTCCCAAAAGACTGGAAGGAAAAATAACCGTATGAAAAGGAATATTATCTTTGCCGATAAACTGAAACAGCTCGGTATCTTCGGGAGATTTCCACCAGTAATTTACAGTATCCTGCCAA
This sequence comes from Treponema sp., assembly GCA_031286205.1. GTDB lineage: Bacteria > Spirochaetota > Spirochaetia > Treponematales > Breznakiellaceae > WQXQ01. The sequence continues at coordinate 797 of JAITUR010000037.1, read as the reverse complement.
TTACCGTCTGCCTTTTCGCCGATTACTCCTGCCATGGAAATATAACCGATAGGCGCATCGAACCAAACATAAAAAACTTTTTCTTCGTAGCCCTGTTTTGGAACGGGAATGCCCCATTTTAAATCTCTTGTAATTGCCCTTTCTTTTAACCCGTCCCGTATCCAGGCTTGCGTCATTTGAATTGCGTTGTTTGCCCAAAAACCTTTAACAGATGCCGTCTTTATCCAAGCTTCCAGTTTTTCTTTTATTGCCGGTAAATTGATATATAAATGATTCGTCTTTTGCAGGGAAGGCGTACTTTCGCAATTTGCACATTGCGGTTCTTTTAAATCGACAGGGTCAAGAAGTTTTTGGCAGTCTTCGCATTGATCGCCCCTTGCGTTAACAGAGCCGCACTTTGGACAAATACCTTTTATGAATCGATCCGCAAGAAATTTATTGCACTTTGAACAAAAAAACTGCTCGATTGTTTTTTCGCATACAAAGCCCGCTTTATCCAAATTTTTAAATATATTTTGAGTAACCTCTGTATGAATGGGATGAGAAGTTCTGCCGAATATATCAAAATTAATATTAAACCACTTGTAAATATCTGAATGTATTGCGTGGAAGCGGTCGCACAATTCTTTGGGAGTTATGCCGTCTTCGGCAGCCCTGGTTTCTGTCGCTGTTCCGTATTCGTCTGTAGCGCAGATATACAGGGTTTCGTAACCATAAAGCCTGCAAAAACGCGCAAAAGCATCCGCAGACAAAACCTGTATAAGGTTGCCAAGATGCGGGACATTATTTACATAGGG
>JAITUR010000011.1 GCA_031286205.1 Treponema sp. | reverse complement strand
ATAGCGTTATGGGTTCTCTGGCGGGGAGGCACAAGCCCGGCTTTTGCAGATTTTTCGCCTATAGCGACAGAGGACAATTCGCAAAACGCGTACGAAAATACATCCTCATCATTCTGAAGGCGGTTTCTTAGTTGATCTTCAAACCAATTCATTTTACCGATACACCCCGTTAATTCATCGTTACCAGTTCTCTGTATAAACCTTCCATTTCATACAGTTCTTCGTGAGTTCCCCGCTGTACAATTTTTCCTTTGTCCAGCACTATAATTTCATCGCAGTTTCGGATTGTAGAAAGACGGTGGGCAATAATGATCATGGAGATAGCCCTGCCCTTTACGGCATTGATTAAGTCATATTCCGTTTTAGCATCCAAAGCGCTGGTTGCTTCGTCCAGAATAAGTATATTCGGCTCTTTTGCCAAAGCTCCCGCAATCTCCAGACACTGGCGCTCGCCGCCCGAGAAGTTTTTACCGCCCTCTAAAATTTTGCCGTCAAAGCCGCCTTCGCGGTTAACAATCGTGCTATGTATCTGCGCATCTCTTGCCGCCATAATTACTTCAAAGTTTTCTATGGTTTTGTCCCACATTCTGATATTGTTGTCTATGCTGTCCTTAAATAATATAATGTCCTGCTCTACTACAGAAATCGAGCTTGTAAAAATTTCTCTTGGTATTTCGTTTAAGGATTTTCCGTCGAACAGAATTTCTCCTTCCCAAGGTTTGTACAGACCGCTTATAAGTTTTGCTATTGTTGATTTTCCACAGCCGGAAGTTCCCACAAGTGCCACTCTGCCGCCCGGTTTTAGCGTCATGTTAAAGTTTTCTAAAATTGGCGCAGAAAGCCTGTTATAACCAAAAGTAAGATTTTTAACTTCGATATTACCGGACAATTTTGATATACTGTTGTTTATATCGAATTCCTTGTACTCGACATCGGTTTTATAATTAAATATATCCTGCACCCGCTCCATGTAAACTTTTGTTTTTTGCATTTCCAGTCTTGTGTGTATTATTTTGGAAAAAGGCGCAAGAAAAGAAGTTAAAAAACCCTGAAACGCAAAGAAAATTCCAATTGTCATATTCCCACGAATAATCAGCCAAGCTCCGGTAATAAGGATTGCGATATTCGAAATCTCGGTTACAATCTGGGGTATTAACCCGACAAACATGGTAAGCCGCGCCGACTTTATTTTTGAATCGTTTAATGTCGCATGACAGCCGGACCATCTTTCAAAATAACCGTCTTCTGCGCCCGCCGATTTTATTGTTTCGATTGCTTCGATGCCGTTAACTGTCATGGAATTTAATCTTCCCTGATCGCGGGCGAATACACGGGAAATATCAATATTTTTTTTAATTATATATCGATTAAATACATAATTTAAAAGAAGCGAAGACAAACCTATAACTGTCAGAAGAACGCTGTAACGAAGCACAATAAAAAGATAAATTACCATGGTTAAAGAATTAACAAACAAAGGTCCGAACAACTGCACTAAAGAGATGGAGATTGAATCGTTCTCGTGCATCCGCCCTGCAATACCCCCCGCAGTTCTTGACGAGAAAAAATCAACAGGCAGGCAGATTAAGTGCCATATAAACATACTGCTGGATATTATCGCAAACTTGGCGGAGATTTTTAAATTTGTTCTTGTGTTTAGAATACCCAGTAAAACGGATAAAAAACCGAACCCTAAAAATAGCGCGATAAAACCGTACATCCATTCGGAATGTAGGCCGCTTAACAAATCATCGATAAATACGCGTTTAAATAAAATTCCTATAATTCCCAAAATAGCGGTTAGGGTGCTTACAATAAAAACAAAAGCAAAAACCGGTGCTGTACCTGCAAGCCTTTCTTTGGCAAATGGCCACACAGTAACAGGTTTGCCGCTGGGTATAAAATCTTTTCCGGGTTTTATGGAGATAGCTATGCCGGTAAAAGATGCATTAAACTGTTGTATAGGTACTTTGATTTCGCCGCGGGCAGGATCGTTTATATAGGCATATTTTTTGGTGATAGATTTTAATACAACAAAATGATTCATGTTCCAATGGATAATACAGGGCAGAGAAATGCTTTCAGAATTTTTTTTGATGGCAGAAGGTTCTACTTTATAACCTTGCGCTTCGAAACCATAAATTCTGGCTACTTGAACAATACCCTTCGCTGTACAGCCGTCCCGTGATACGCCGCAGTCTACCCGAAGCTGCTCCATAGGTATCCATTTTCCGTAATAACCCATTATCATGGCAAGAGATGCAGCGCCGCATTCTACCATTTCAAACTGCAACATTACCGGTACTTTTTTTGCCATCGCTTTAATTCTCGCTTGAAAAATGCCCAAAGAACAACTCTAAAACCGGAAAGCCTGTAGAAACCGTAAAAAATATCAGTCCTGCAAGGGCAATTACAATACCGGTAAGTATAAGCCATGTACTGGGTTTTAATACTCTTACATAAGAGTTAAGACCTCCGGGAGCGGTTATTTTTTCTATGACTTCTTTTCTAAATAAATCGTTTGCCATTACTTTTCCTTTTGTACAGCCATACACGCCGGTGTAATCGCAGGGGGCGCATAACCCCCGGTAACCTTATCAAGTTGATCATCGGGAATAGGTATTGCCTGATCGCCGGGGTTTTCCCTGTGTTGTGTGTTTTGGGCTTTTGCCTTTTCCTGCATTGCCTTGTTATCGGCAGGCGCATCATTATAGAATTTTTTTATGTTTTCCATTAAAAAACTCCTATTCTTTTACAATTAAGAATATCATACAAATTATTAAAAGACAAGATAAATTTAAGAATTTCGAACATCGATCTTTACAAAAAAAACCAAATTTGATATTATTAAAAAATAACAAGAACTATAAGGAGATAAATTTATGAATAAACATCAAGACCCGGCGCAAAAGGTAACTTCTGCAGACGAGGCATTAAAACTATTAAAGGAAGGGAATGCAAGATTTGTTTCGAACAATCTTGTACCCGCTGCGTACAAAGAATCTCTGGAAAAAACTGCAACCCAACAAAGTCCATTTGCCGCCGTTTTAACCTGCGCCGACAGCCGCTGCCCGCCCGAGATTTTTTTTGATCAAGGAATCGGTAATATTTTTGTAGTTAGAAATGCCGGCAATATTGCCGACAGGGAAGCCATTGGTTCCTTCCAATATGCGGCGGCAGTTTTAAAATCCCAAATAATCGTAGTTGTTGGCCATACCGAGTGCGGAGCCGTTATAAATGCTCATGCGGGAGCTTCAGGTCTTCCGGGAGAGCTTCAAGGTATGCTTGACGACATCGCCCCCGGTATTAAGGGCGCAGACTCTAAAGAAAATGCAATTATTGCAAACACCAAAGCTCAAGTAGAAATACTTAAGAATAACCCCGCTATCAAGGAAACGGGCGTTCCTGTTTATGGCGCACACTATGATCTAGCCTCCGGCGTACTTACCTGGTTGTAATTAAGGAGAAATTATGACAATCAAACGAACAATGGAAAACGACTCATCTTTACTGACTGTTAGTGGAGAATTAACTTCTTTAACAGTTGAAAAACTAGGCTCTGAAATGAAAGCCGCTTTAGAAGATGTAAATGTAAACAAACTAATTTTTGATCTTAAAAACCTGGAATATATGTCTTCTGCGGGGCTTCGCGTAATTTTAGAAACAAAAAAGATGATTGACGATAGGAAAGGCTCTCTTGTTATTCGTAATGTAACTGATGAGATCATGTATATATTCGAGATAACCGGCTTTAGCGATATTCTTAACTTTGAATAATTTTTTTTAATGTTAATATGTTCTTGCCGTTTTCGTATTTATATTCCACTTGATCCATCAGCTTTTTAACCATAAAAATACCCAAGCCCCCAATTTGGCGCTGGTCTGAACCAAGGGTAATATCCGGGTCTTCTTTTTGCAAGGGATTATATGGAACGCCGCAATCTTCGATTTCTATTATTAAACTGTCATCTTTTATCCAAAATCTTATTGCAACATTGCCTTTGCCGGGTCTGTAGGCATAATTTACTATATTAATAAAAATTTCTTCGACCGCAAGTTTTACATTTTGCCTAAGTTTTGTTGATACAGTCGTTTTACTAAAAACATCTTCCAAACAATTAAAAACCCGTTGAAGGTTTTCGGTATCCGCTTCCAAAAGTAGTTCTCTTGCAGGAGCATCATTTTCTCCTTTGTATCGCAGCGCCAGCATTGTAATGTCGTCCGCCTGTTCTGCGCCGTCTGCAAATTCTTCTATTCTTGTCATGACAGAACCGCAAAAATCAATTAAGGAAAGGTTAGGATATTCATTTACGGTTTTAATAAGTTTTTGTTCTCCAAAAAACTTTCTGTCGTTATTGGCGGTTTCAGTTATACCGTCTGTGTATAAAAATATTTCATCTCCCTTTTGTAAAATTATTTCCTGATTTATATAATTTATATTCGGCATACCCGCCAGAATAAAACCGGGTTTTAGGGACAACATCTCGTAAGCGCCATTACAGCGTTTTACAAGCGGCGGATTATGGCCTGCATTAACAAATGTTAATTTTCCGCTTGGAATATCAAGATAAGCCATAAACGCGGTAACAAACATAAACGCATCGTTATTTTCGCATAACATATTATTTACTATTTTAAAAACTTCATTGGGGCTTTTGCCGGATTGCGCGGTGTTTTTTATTAGTGTTTTTGAAGTTACCATAAACAAAGCCGCCGGCACGCCTTTTTCCGATACATCAGCCATGACTATGGCTAGGGTGTTTTCGTCTATTAAAAAGAAATCATAAAAATCGCCGCCTACTTCTTTTGCGCTCCTCATAAGGGCAAAAACATCAAACTCTCTGCGATTCGGAAACGGCGGAAAAATACAGGGAAGCATATTTATTTGTATTTTGGCGGCTACCGACAGCTCTGCCCCTATCCGCTCTTTTTCTCTGGTTACATTTTGCAGGTTATTTATATATTTATTAAGATCGCTTGCCATTTTATTGACAGACTCACCCAAATCTTCTATTTCGTCGCCTGTTTGAATATTAATGGTATTATCTAAGTTTCCATTAGCTATTTGCTGGACTCCTTCCTTTAGTAACAATATGGGTTTTGAAAGAGTATTAGAAAATTTTTGTGTCGCATAATTAATAAATAGTACCATTGCAAAAATTACAGATAAATATATAAGTATAAAAAATAAAACTATCTTTTGCGCTCTGGCATCTGACTTCCTTCTCATCTCTGTTAACCGGGACATGGTTTCCATTACTGAAGTAGAAACTTCTTCTACTCCAATTACCGCAGCCAAAATCCAGGGAACCGTTTTAAGAGCGGTGTAGGAAATAAAATATTCTTTATTTCTTACATTTATTATTTCTATTTTTTCTTCGTCTATACTGTCCCATAAAAATCTTTGTGTTATTTCTTCGTAACTTCTGTTATACATAAGAGCTTCGTGTAGAGCATTTTCGTTTCCCAGCTTTGGCAGGCCACTGGAAGCAACGACACTGCCGTTTTCGTCAAGTAAAAACGCGAACCCTGTTTTTCCAATAACAGCATCTTTTACAATATCCGCAAGATCTGTTAAAAGCGAGCCAATTCCGGCTACTCCCGCAATATTTCCGGCGTTGTCGTAAAACGGTTTGGCGCAGGTTATCTCTAGACCCCGTCCGTAATTATCGGGAAAAACATCTGTCCATATTAAACTGTTTTTTTCCTTTGCCTGTTTATACCAAGGTCTTTCTCTTGGATCAAAATAAATACCTTTTTTATCGGAATCTTCGTCTACTATTATAAAATAACCAAGCTCTGAACCAATATAGATAGTAGTTATAATTTCATCGCTTAAATTTACCAGATTCATCATAATAAATTGCATATTGCCCATTAACGAAGATTCCCGCACTATACCGGGCAATGAAACATTTTGAGCTCTTAAAAACTGAGCGGTTTTAACGCCTTTATTCCGCGCATTGGGCGGCGGCACAGAGCTAGGCGTATACCGCATGGGATGTTTAATTATTTCTTCCGCGTAATATGTCAATATTTCTACCGAATTTTGCATAGCAGTAAATTTTTCGTCTATTAAAGCAACTTTGGTTTTTACCAATTTAAAAAGTGTTTCCGTTGTAACTTCCTCTAAAGCATTCCGGGTTTCATTTATTGTTATATCCCTTAATTGAATATCTGCTTTTAAATTATTAACACGCAAAATCCACAATCCGATTAATGAAATAATGCCCAAAGTTATTACAGATACAAGAGATATAGAAAAAGTAAGAGATGATATTTTTCTTCTAAGCGTATTTTTCTGCTTCATAAAAAAATTAATTTTCATAAAACCCTGCTTTATTCCTAAATTACAGAACTTCCGGTTTACTTGTATTTTGCCGTGATCTGCGCGTTTCCGGTAATGTTCACAGTAGTTGTCAAGGCAGATGGGGACGCAGCGGTGCCGCCTGTTACCGTCCAGCCGTCAAACTCATACCCGCCGGGGGCAGCGCTTGCAGTTACAGTAATGGAATTACCGGAATAATATTTACCTGTCCAGCTTCCGCCCGCAAGATTTGGAGTTACGGTATTAATTTTTACCGTCGCATTGCTAACGCCTGTTACAGATACAGTTACATCGTATAAACTGCTGCCGGAAAGAACATTGGAAAAATAATCAGGCAAATAATTCTCTGTCATTGCGGGTCTTATATTAGTTAAATAATTTTTGGCATCATTAACTTTAGCATCAAAAGCATTCCAGCCGCCATCACCCCACCTTGTCCGATAACCTTCCATTAAAGGGCTGTATGTAGCCGCATAATGATTCAACCTTGGCTCAAATCTATTGGGGTGGAAGTTTACATTATAAAGATCCATCATGGTATTAACAAACTGCTTGGAAAAATCTATGTTATCCATTAATGCCCGAAACAGCCTGGAATGTCTGTCACCATTGTCGGCAAATTGAGAAAGTCTTTCAAAAATATTACCGCTATACACTTGAGTGCCAGTAAGACTGCCGCTGGAATAAATTCCCATGGAAAATTCTGTATCGTGTAAACTGTAACGCCACTTTGTATCGCCGTAAGGATTATTCAAAACTACAGTGCGGGTTCTCCATACAACATAATTATTATTCGGCCAATCCTGATTATGAATATATATTTGCGCCGCCCAATAATCAATAAAGTTATCGATGTCAATACTGCTGCAAAATTGCGCGTAGGTTATCGAACCATTAGCAAAACCTTCTACCGCATCCCAATACGACTGGTCTTCTCCGGGGTTGCCGTCATCCAATAGTCCGTTATCGATAGAGATTACAAGATTTCTGTCAACACCATATTTATACTCGGTATGATTATTGCTGTACCTTTCCGAAAAATTATAAGGCCCCCAGTATTCTCCGTTTAAGTATAAAACAGCCGGTATTGTAGCTTGTGTGGTAAATGATCGATCTTTTAAAAGATCGTGAATAAACACATCGTAGAATTTTGTATATTCATGATCGTTTCCGCCGCTTCTTAACATAATACTTTTAGTTGTGTCTACAGGTGTTCCATCTGCTTTAACTGCGCCGGGTATAAGGACAAAACCATTATGCTGTGAAGGTCTGTAATTGTTTATTCCTCCGTGCTCACTTCTAAAATAAACATTTAAACTTTTTTGACCATGCCCTCTTGACCATCCGCCGCGGACACGAATACCGACATTGGTAGAAAGCCGCAAGGTTCTGGAGCTTGCGTTTCCGTCAAAAAGTTCCATGAATGCTGCTCGTTCCCATTCGGTGCCTCTTCCCATAAAATTATAATGGGGTTCAGAGCTAAACCGGGGATCATGCCACCTATTTTCCGGCTTTCCCCTAACCATGATGCCATAATCTTCATCCACAAGATTACGCGGGTCTGTAACTAAAGAGATAATGCGGATATTCCCGTAACTTTGTAAATTATTTCCAATAAAATATGTTTTTATTATACTATCGCTGTGTTTACCGCTCGAATCCACCACTATTGCGCGAATTACCGTAGCTTTTGGCACTTGGTCGTTAGTTGGATTATAAACAGGCGGCGCATGTCCCCGAGGATCTTCGGGATCCATATAAAAATGCCAGGCGGGTGTCGCTAAAAAATTGGGCTGCCCATTACGATTCTGTATATTGATTGGCGCGGTATATTTAAATACACGCCCATTGCCGACTTTCGCAGGCGAAGGAATGCTTCCGTCTATCGAATAATAGATAATGCCTCCCGAAGCTGTTGTCAGTGTAAGGTTGAATGGTGAATTGTAAAGTCCGCTGTTATGAGAAAACTTAATATCTCTTGCGCCGGCATTAGGATTGTTGTAAGAATCATCGTCCCCATTTTCCGGATCCGGCGGACAGGAGACGAATAAAAAAGCAAGCGCAAATAACAGGGTAATAATTATGTTAACTAATTTAAATTTCTTAGTCATATTTTTTCCTTATGGTGTTGCCACAGCCGGATCGATTTGCGGCGTTCCGGTTATGGGGTTCCATGTACCCATTGTAGAGTTTCTGGGCCAGTATTTGTAGAGTTCGGAATCCAGCATACCATTACCGGCACCTGTTCCACGAAAATCAATTTGTTCAAAATCAGTACCATTATTATCAGTGTCTGTAAGCGATGTTCGGCGTGGAGATTGTGGTCTAGATTGATCAGCATTGCTTGTTTCAAATATATTTTGGCTATTACTGCTTCCCGAGCCAAGCATATCTACATAATCTGCTTCAAAGTCCGGATTAGTAAAAGGATTTGCGCTGCCAAGATCTTCACCTGTGCGCATTAGCGCAACAATAACGGCATTGTTAGCAAAAACAAAGGGGGCATACTGATCTGCAGTTGGAAGATTAGCGCGAGGGGTTGCATTAGTATTATTGGATGCTGTTTCAGTATTATCCACAACAAGGAATGATGATTTTGCGGGAACTTTGCCCTCCAGTTTTATTACAGTTATCCATGAAGTGCTATTACGGATATGCAGAAAATAATCATCTGTATCAAAATCAATTTCATCACCGGTATTGTTGTACAATTCTACAATGGATCTTGCAAATCCGCCGCCACCGCCATTATCATTACCATAAGTATTAGCCTGTAAAATCATCAGCATTGGGGTTCCTTCTGAAACAGTAACCAGTATCGAAGTTTGTAATGGCGTTGTTAAACTGTCTCCGCTTACAGTAATATTTACTGTTGCGGTTCCAATTTGCGCCGCTGTAATTTCAAATGTTTTTTCGTTTGCTACATCAAAAGTAAGAACTCCTGCCGGTGTTTGATCTGTAACTGACCATAAATAGGTTTCGTCTGTTACTTCTGCATAAGCCGGTGTAACATTTGCTGTTAATATAATAACGGCTTCATGAGCTAGATTCAGCTTGCCGGATGAAACGCCCTTACCGGTAATGGCTACACCTAAAACCGGATCTGCCGGATCTGCAAACGGATCCCATGTTCCCGCACTTGAGTTTCTGGGTTTACGGACTTCCAGCTCTTCTGCTTTCATTCTAGTGGGCTCACCGGCAGACCATAGCCTATAATCCAAAGATACAAAATCTTCGCTATTATCATCGGTATCTATAAGATCTTTACGGCGGACAGCTGCAGATGCGGAGTTTCGTGCAGGCGCTTCTTCGTAGCCGAATATCATATCTCGTGTTCCATATGTATTCGCGGCGCCTACCATATCGATATAACCGGAAACAGGTTTACTATTATTTGCAGTAAATGGATTCTGTACAGTTAAATCGTTGTTTCCTCTAATAAGCGCAACCTTAAAAGCTCTGTTGCTTAATACAAAGTTGACATTGTTAATATCTCCGGAATTATCCGGTATTGTATATCTTGGATTCGTATTCTTTTTAGGACCTAAAATAAGGTAAGAACCCTTGGCAGGAATTGATCCGGACAAAGCTATCCTTTTCCATTCCGGGTCTTCCGTTGCTGTATTTGTCCCTGAAGGAACAGTAGTTCCATCGGCATAGTACAAACTAACTCCGCTTAAGCTAAGACTTTCGTTAGTAATATTGTACAATTCCACAAAAGAGTGGCTTATACCTGCACCGTCTGGACCGTCTCCACTGCCATAAGCCTGCAGGATTATAACTTTCCCCGCAAGATTAACGGGTGGATCGGGATCATCATCGTCGCCGCATCCTACTATTAAAAAGAGGGAAACTAGAATGGTAGTTATTACCATTATCCATCGTAAAATTAATTTAGTCATTTTGTTCATATAAATCTCCTGTATAGCATTTTTTATATCCGCCCAAAAGGACAGATATGTATATATAAAAACCGAATTATTCCAATTTTATTATATCATACTGAAAGTATCGTTGCCAATGCCCAAGAACCGAGTTTTGGAACAAAACATTTTACAAAACCCGGTCTGTTATAAACTATTGACATATCACAATATTAAGATAAGAATATAATTAATGATAAATATAGAAGAAATGGTGGTTCCCCTGAATGGTGATAATCCTGTCGGCGAAAACCTGAAATATGATCCCCTCTATCTGGAAATGGATTCTCTTGCAAAATTTCGTCCACAGGCTTGTATAGGCAATGTAGTCTAAAATAAGGAGATAAGTATGCCGGAAACCGGAATTATAAACCTGTCGTTAAAAGTAGCAGGCGGAGGGTTTGAGGATTTTTTCCCGTATGAATTAAATCTGGAAGAAGGTTTTTCTAAAGTATACCGGGCAAAACTTACCGTGTTTACAAAAACACGGCGCGAACAAAAGAACTTGCGCGAGCTTCTTCAGCGCAATATATCTGTTACTATTTCCCAGCGTATAACCGGAGGGAATGCAAGCCGTCAACGCTATCTGCATGGGCTTATCACAGGCATTACAAGCTTGGGCTTGGTAAGCCGCGGAGGAAGTGCAGAATGTTATCGTCATCTAATTACTATAGAAAGCTCTCTTGCCCGTTTGCGCCATACCCGTCTGAGCAGCTCTTTTTACAAAAAAAATCCGGCGGACATCATAGAAGAAATCCTTTCCAAATATAATATCCAGGGAGAATTTTCCGCTCAGCATTTGAATCGATCAAGTTTTAGTAAAAACCTTATGTTCGAACAGGTAAATATGTCTGATTTGGATTTTATCCATTACTTGATGAACACATACGGAATTTCATGGACAAGTGTACACAGAAAAGTTCGAGAAGGCAATTTGGAAACAGCACAGCTTTCTTTTACCGAAGGCATCCGTTTTCCACAGCCGGTTTATGAATATTCGGACAAACGAAAAATACCCGATACCGAACAATTCAGTTTTATGGATTATAACGAAGGAAAAAGTATCTGGAAAATTGACAGCTGGAATATAGAAAGTAAAATCGGCGTAGAAGGGCTAAAAATAACCGCTCCTTATCCGCAGGCAAACTTTGGCTCCCAAGAATGGAAATGGGGCAATGTCGGATCGGGAAAACAGCACTACAACTACGACTCGCTTTTTCACGGTTATGAACGCAGAACACCGCATGAAGAAATAGACACGGATATCAAACGCTCAATAGAAGCTAAAAAAATTGTATTTATGGCAGAGCGCGAAAGCCGGAACGGCAGCGCGGAAAATATTATTTTAATGCCCGGGCTTTCCATACAAATAAATCATTTTCAGGGCATTGGCGATAAAACACCAATCAATGCTCTTGTAACAGATACGCAGACTTATATCCGCACCTTGTGGCCTCGGGATATGGCTGCCCCATCCGCCGGCACAGAACCTGCTGAAATTGCAAAGGTAGAATTCAGCGCAATCGACTGGGGCAAGGATTCAGAAAAACGCTTTTGCCGGATAACGCAATAGGGAAATAGGGTACGCACTACGCGCTCGCCCGCTTAGGTATGATACTAGAGTGTTTTCCAATATCATACCTATTATCCCTCTCATGGGCTTTTAAAAAATCTGTTAAAACATCGTTCTCTAAACAATATCTTACAGCGGATCTTATAGATTCATCAACACCTTCGGTGTTGGCTCTCTTAAGGAATGGATTAAATGTCCGCTGAAAGCGGACTACGGGTCAAGGCTTAAATTATTAGCCTTTAGCTCTTTGATCTTACCAATAAATATGCTGTAGCCCTCAAGGGTTTTGCTTTTTTCCAACATTTGGGGATTATGCCCTTTGTTTATGTTGTAAACTTTCGCCGTCAGTTCCAGCGGCGGGGTTGATTTGTCAAGTTTTACCCCTCTATATCCTTGAAAGCATCGGAAAGTTTTAGTTCCTTGTAGTCGTCATAGGGTTTATTTCCGTTGTAAAGGACAATAAATTCAGGCAATGGTATCTCTATAAGTTTTTCCTGAAAAACATTCTTGCTGCCTATTATTTTATTATAAATCTCTGAAACATAGGT
>JAITUR010000010.1 GCA_031286205.1 Treponema sp. | reverse complement strand
CTATGTCTCCTATTTCCGCGTCTTTTTACGATAATCCTTCTTACAGTTTACTGGTTACCGGCGTAACAGGAACCGAAGGCAAAAGCACTACGGTATATCTTATTTGGCAGCTATTAACTTTACTTGGAAAAAAAACCGGATTTTTTTCTACCGTACAGCAATGTTTTGGCGATGAAGTTATTTTTAACAGCGAACATCAAACTACGCCGGAAGCGCCTGTGGTTCAGCGTTTTCTGCGGCAAATGCTGGATAATGGATGTGAATACGCCGTTGTGGAAGCATCTTCTCATGGACTTTCTCCAAAAACAAATCGTCTGGGCGATGTTAATTTTTGCTCGGCGGTTTTTACAAACATTACCCACGAACACATGGAGTTTCACGAAACATTTGATCAATACCGCGAAGACAAGGCAAACCTTTTCCGCGCGCTTGACAAATATGTGCCGGCAACCGGCGAGGGCAAACTGAATTTAAATAATCCGTTTGGCGTAATAAATTGTGACGACAGGAATGCCCGTTTTTTTGCAAAAACAACACAGCAAAAAACTTTTATGTTTAGCGCGGCAGGCAGAGACGGAGATGTCATTATAGAAGCAATCGAAAGTTCGTCGCAGGGTAATTGGTATGTAATGCATCTTCCTGCCTTAAATAAACGCATAGAACTGCGCGATAAATTACCCGGCGCTTTTAATTCCGGCAATGTACTTGCCGCATTACTGACTGTTTCCAATCTTTTATATCTGCCCATTTACGAAATTACGCCGTTTGTAAAAAAACTAAAACCCGTCCATGGAAGAATGACTACGATTAATTCGGGGCAAAATTTTGAAGTTATCGTGGACTATGCGCATACCCCTTCTTCGTTTCAGGCGGTTTTCCCTCCGTTACGCGCAAGAATAGATAAAACCGGCGGTAAAATTATCAGTGTTTTTGGATCTGCAGGAGAACGGGATACGCAAAAACGCCCCGAACAGGGAAAAATTGCCGCAGAATATTCGGATATAGTTATTTTAACGGACGAAGATCCCAGGGGCGAAGACTCCATGTCTATTCTGGAAAATATTGCCGCAGGTGTTACAGCCGTAGGTGTAACAACCGTAGGTGTTACAACCATAGGTGTTACATCGGATGAATTGCAGGAGCAAAAAATATTCACGCGCGGCGAAAATCTATTTTTAATTCCTGACAGGGCAGCCGCCATTAGAAAAGCAATAAGTTTGGCAAATGCAGGCGATATTGTTATTTTTTTAGGCAAGGGTCACGAAAATTCCATTATTTACAAAGATAAAGTTATGCCGTTTAACGAAATAGCCGAAGTTGAAAAGGCATTACAGGAAGCAAGGTAAGCAAGAGTGGCTTCAGAAAAAACACGAAAAACAATACGCGCCGACATTTTAGGTTTTTGCATGGGGGTTAGGCGTGCACAGGAAATTGCCGAAACAGCAGCGAAAAATTTTAAAGGTACACGCATTTATACTATTGGTCCGCTTGTGCATAACCCAAAAGTGCTGGAAGATTTAAATCAAATTGGTATAAAAACCTTAAACAACCTTCAGGATATTGATACAAAAGAAATTAGCGACTGTTCATTTATTATCCGTGCTCATGGAATAAGTCCAGCAATAGAGGAAAATCTGCAAAATAGAGGCGCGCATATTATCGATGCTACTTGTCCAAAAGTAAAAAAATCGCAAATAAAGGCGCAGGAACTTGCCCGCAAGGGGTACAGTATCTTTCTTGCAGGAAAAGCGAACCATGCGGAAATAGAGGGTATACTGGGTTATGCGAAAGATGAAAATTCCCGCCCTTCATTTTGCGTTACTGTGGAAAACGCTTCCGAAGCGGAAAAAGCGGCGCAGGAACTTTATAAAAACGCCAGCAATGCAAGAACCGCGCTTTTAAGCCAGACTACAAATTCACAGGAAGAATACCGCAAAATTGGGGATGCAATAAAAAAATATTATCCCAATTTGGAAATTGTTGATACAATCTGCGCCGCAACATCTGAACGGCAGAAATCCCTGCGTAATTTACTGGAAAAAGCAGAAGCTGTAATTATTACCGGCGGCAAAGATTCTGCAAACACCATCCGTCTTTACGAAATAGCGCAGAAAAGCGGTAAACCCTGTGTATTAATAGAAAATGCCGCAGAGATACCTCCTGCTTTTTTTAATTACAAAACAATAGGTCTTTCCGCCGGCGCATCCACACCGGACAGCGTAATTAACGAGATAGAATCAAGGTTAAATACTTAAAACGAAGGAATACTGTTAATTTATCTGTTTTTGTGCTACAATATACTTATGATAAGAAAAATCTGTTTATTTTTATTAATTATATTTATTCCTTATATAATACAGGCTGAAAGATTTGAATTTATACATACACCCGGTTCCCGCTACCGTATTCTTTCGGTTGTCGATGAAGCTGTAGACATTGACGGCAGGCTAAGCCATCGTGCGGAGATACTTAATCGGATTGCCGTAGAAGTTGTCGATGTAGTCGATGGAAAGGGGCAAATGAAGGCAACTTTTCAGACTTCTGAACGGACTGTTTTTGATATGCGGAACAGTAATCAAGCTGCTTCTGTCGGATTTCAGTGGTCAAGAGAATATGATTCGGAATTTCTGCGGGATAGATTGGGGTACTTAACAATCGACCCAAAATATTTTATGCCTACTGTCCGTAATGTTCCTGTTTTTCCGGACAAGGATTTACAGCTTTTGGAAAGATGGGCGGGCGAAGGCCACGAAATGCACGACTTTAGAGATACCTTTGGAATTGCAGAGCCGTACAGAATGCCGTTTATTGCAAATTATATATATATTGGAGAACGCGAATGGAAGGGGCAAATGTATCCCGCTTTTTCCGTAGAATATAGAATTGCATCCAGGCCGCCTGCGGTAAGAGGCATGGTGTATCCTGTTCGTATATCCGGAGAATTTTACCAGATAGTTTATTGGAACAAGGCAATGGGTTTGTACATTGCAAGCGAAGAAAGATTTGATGTTACTTTCGAAATGTCCAACAGGGTAAGAGTTCGGTATCGCGGCACTGCACAGTCGGAAGTAATTGAATCTGAAATTATGAACAGACAGCAAGTGGCATCGGAAATTGCGAATCAAATAGAAACCCTTGGTATTCCCGATGTCAATGTAAGAATTGTAGAAGAAGGGGTTTCCATAAGTTTGGAAGATATTGGGTTTTATCCCGATTCTGCCGTTATGCTTCCTGGAGAAGAAACAAAACTTGCGCAAATTGCGGATATTCTAAAACGGTATCCTGACAGGGATATTGTAGTATCCGGCCATACCGCGCTTGCCGGTACGGCGGAAGGCAGAATGAACCTTTCTACAGAAAGAGCAAGAGCTGTAGCGGATTATTTATTAAATAACAATGTTCGCGGTGCGGATAGGATTGTTATTCGCGGATACGGCGCAGAAAAACCAATTGCAGATAACAGAACGCAGGAAGGTATGCGCAGAAACCGAAGAGTAGAAATTACCATACTGGAAAACTAAACAAGGATTTTTAATGACATCTTCGCGAAAACATTTAGAAATAGCCCAAAACATAAACCGTCAGCTGGAACGCCTTATTCCGATTACAACCCCTGCAGGTATTATTCTTGGCTTTCTTCTGCCCGCCGTATTTATTAATCTTCGTCCGCTTGTTCCGTTGCTTTTTGGCATTATGACATTTTCGGGCGCATTAAAACTTAAAGCTGCGGAAATGGGTGCGTCCGTAAAAAATCCCATTCCAATTGCATTATTTTTTATTTCCGCCCATATAATAATGCCTGTTGTGTCCAAATTACTGGTTTCTCTTTTTATAGATGATGAAAATATATTAACCGGTTTTATACTGGTGTTTGCTTCTCCTACAGCGGTATCCAGTTTTTTCTGGGTAATGATTTTTAAGGGCGATAAAGCTTTAGGGCTTACCCTTATACTTTTAGATACCATGCTTGCCCCAATTGTGGTTCCGGGCACTCTTTTTATCTTGCTTGGCAAAACTGTTGCAATGGATATGACAGGAATTGCAATATCCCTGTTTTTAATGGTTGTGCTTCCAACTATACTTGGAGTTGGAACAAATGAAATTAGCAGGGGAAAAGTACCTTCCATAATCAGCCCATACCTTGATCCTGTATCCAAAATATGTCTTATACTTGTAATTGCAGCTAATGCATCCCCCTTAGCGTCAAAAATTCAATTTAACGACCCCCTTGTTTGGCTTACTGCAATAATATGTATTGCTCTTATTGTTATAGGTTTTATAATAATATATCTTTTTGATATATTGTTTAAATTTAAAAAAGACAAAGGTATCAGCCTGATCCTTATGGGAGGGTTAAGAAACAACAGCGCAGCAATGACAATTGCCGTAACATTTTTTGCAAATGCGGCAGTTTCCCTGCCTGTAATAATGAGTCTTATATTCCAACAGACTATTGCGGCATTTGTGGGAAAATTAATTTCAAAGCGTTATCACTCATAATCATTTGTTTTTCTTCGTGGGAAAGAACGCTGTTGTTTATTGCTTCCATATATTTTGACTGCGGCAGCAAGGGAAAATCGCTGCCAAATAACACTTTATTGCAAAGACCCAATGCCTTTACTGTATCGTAAATTCGCATATCGTATAAAAAAGGAGATGCGGCAGTATCGTAATATACATTACGGAAACTTTCTTTAATTTCCGGCATAGTTTCGTAAAACATAAGACCGCCGCCCCAATGCGCAAGAACTATTTTTATTTCAGGATTATTAACCACAAAAGTTTCTATATGTTTTAAGGGGACTGTTGTTTTTCCCTTATATTGATGCCCAACCTGCTCGTTAACATGGAGAAGAAGCGGTAATCCCATCTCTTTGCAGGTATCTGTAATTAACAGCGTATTATCTTTATCTTCCAGGTCTATGTCCTGCCCTGCGGGAAATAATTCCCCCACTCCCTTAAGCCCTGCATTATAACAGCGTTCAATTTCTTTTGACGCTTCTATATGCGGAGGTACAACGCAAAAACCAATTAACCTGTGCGGATATTTTTTTACGCTTTCTATGACATAATCGTTTACATAACGGCAAAGCCCAATATCCCGAAACGCAAATCCAAAAACAACAGCCTTGTCAAAATACGAATCTTCATGTTCCAATGCGGCAACAATATCTTCCGCAGAAGCAAATTTCCTGTTGTTTGCAAACGCAGTATTTTCATAAAAAAGCAAAGAAAAATACGGCTCTTTTTCCGCATACTTCTTACAATCAGAAATTATATCCGGCGGGGTTATATGCACATGAAAATCAATCACTCTCTTCTTCCCTCTGCCGGTTAAATTCTGCTTCCGGGCCTGCAGGAATTCCAATTTTACGCAGTCCTTCCAATAGAGGCAATCCTATTGCCGCCGCCGCTGCGGCAAACAATGCCCGCTCCAACGGAGAAACTATTATTAACCGCATTAAATCTATTGCCGGAGGATTAAAAATTACAAGGTAAAAAAAATTTCCCATTGTGGCCCCTCCAATAAGACCGCCAAAAGCGCTCAGCCAAATTGCAAATAATTTTAAAACTTTTTTTGAAGAAGCAAAAAATCTGCCTGTTAAAACAAATCCTGTAATCATGGCAATAAACCCAAGTCCGTAAAAAACAATGGGAAGCCAAATAAAATTTCTTCCGGCGCTTTGAGTAAACCAAAGAATGGTTCCAATAAAATACACAATAAGTCCGCCGTTAAAAATAAAATTACCTTCCACGCTGACTTTAACAGGCGGCCATTTACTCCATGCAATAGAACCGGTTGTAAAAGCGGTAACTGTCCCAATTAAAAAATTAAAAGGTCCTAACAATGGAGGAATAGGAGAAACAAAACTGCCAATAAAACCTCCTATTGCGGAACATAATGCTCCGGTTATAGGGCCAAAAAATATTCCCGACAATGGCGATAATATATTTGCAAGCGAAAAATTAGCGCCTGTTCCCAGAATTGGAAGAGTAGGTATTAAATGCCCTGCCGCAACCACGCTTGCCCAGACTGCAATATAGGCAGGATGAACTTTAATTATTTTTTTCTTTTCCATTCTGATACACTACCGTCTTTTTCCATAATAATCAATCTATTGGCATACTTGCAAACCAATGACATATTATGGGTAACAAAAACAATTGTATATCCTTTAGAGTTTAACTCCCTTGCAATATCCATTATTTTAATACTGCCCCGGTAATCCTGCCCGACATCAACTTCATCGAATAAAATAATTTTACAGCCCATTGCCAGAACGCAGGCAATAACTAATTTTGTACGATCCGCGCGGTTTAATGTATAAGGAAACGCGTCCCTGTCCCGCAAACCCGTAATATTAAGGGCATCTTCTACCCGTATGTCAATTTCCTTTTTTTTCAGCCCCATGTTTTTTAACGCAAAGGCAACTTCTTTATAAACAGAATCCGTAAAAAGCTGGTTATCCGGGTTTTGCATAACAAAACCCGCTTCTTTGGAAATATCGGAAACTGTCATTTTTTTGGTATTTTTTCCGCGAATATATATATTTCCGTTATCCTGTTTTTTTTGCATGGGGCGCAAAAGACCCATAATATTTTTTAACAGCGTAGTTTTTCCGCAGCCATTAGGTCCAATAATTGCCGTAAAATCCCCAGCTTCCACTATTAAATTGGAAATGTTAAACGAAAAAACATTTTTATTGTAAGAAAAAGAAAAATCTTTTATTTGAATTGCCGGTGTTAATTCGTTTTGCGTTTTATCTGTATCGATTTTTTTTGTAAAAACCGAATATATATCCGTATTTACAGGCGGATGAATTCCATTTTCTTCCAGCAAGGCACTTTTTTTAAAAATCTTTTTTGGCGTATCGCATATAATAATACTGCCATTTTTTATAATACAAACCCTGTCGGCAAATTCCTGCATTATTTTACTGTCATGCGATGTCATAATAATAGTTATCCCATGCTGCCGCAAACTCTTTAATACAGACATTACCTGTTTAGCGCCGTCCGTGTCCAGGCGGCAAAGAGGTTCGTCCAGTACAAGTATTTTGCTCTTCATTGTTAGAAAAGAAGCTATTGCAAGCCGCTGTTTTTCGCCGCCGGAAAGCGTTGTAACCTGCCTGTTATCAAATCCTGCAAGACCCACAGAGAATAATGCTTCGGCAACTCTTTCTTTAATTTCTTCAGGAGGAATAAGAAGGTTTTCCGGCCCAAAAGCGGCTTCGGTTCGAACAAAAGAAGTAAACAACTGAGCATCCGGATCGTCTAGCACAAGTCCTATTATTTCCGCAAGGGCGGGCACTGAGCTATTTTCCGTACAGATACCGTCAACTGTAATACTGCCGGTTAAGCTCCCCCCAAAAAGATGGGGTATAATACCATTAATAAGTTTGCAAAATGTGGTCTTGCCGGAACCGGTTTCTCCCATTACTGCAAGGAATTCCCCCTGAGCAATAGCAAGATTTATCCCTTCCAGAGCAGGTATTTTAGCATCGGGGTAAAAATAAGTAACATCATTAAAAACTATAATTGACATAGTTAAATATCAGTAGAATTACGGCAAAAATGCAACACCCTAAAATGAATAAATAATCTCTGGGTTTAATTTTTGGTTTATCCAGCCATGTTCTGGTTTTATGCACCCCAAATGCCCTGGAATCCATAGCCGCCGATGAAACTCGGGCTTTTCTGATTGCACCTAACACAAGAGGAAGGCAAATTCCGGCATACGCCTTTATTTTTCCGGGATAATTCCCGCGTTTTTCCAATACATTAAGGCAGCGTAGTTTTTGCGCATCCATAATTAAGCGGGCTTCCCCGCTAAAATGGGATACCTGATTAAAGGCTGTGGTTATAATAAAAGCGATACGGTACGAAAATCCAAGGGAGTATAAACCTGAAGCAAGCTGATAAGCGGGCGTTGTTTCCGTTAAAATAGGAAAAATAAGTACTAAAGAAAAAATACGGCAGGTTATAATCAATCCAAGAGAAAGACCACTCCCAAAAAAAGTTTGAATCAATATAACAAATACCGCTAATAAGGAAAGATTTAAAATATGCTTTATCCCCAAAAAAGACACCTTTGGTATTGCTTTTAAGAGAATCAAACGAACCAGAATCAATATCAAAACCAATAAGACATATATTGGCAATTTGTCAACAATAAAAATTACAATAGTAGCTAACATAACAGACAGTAGTTTTATTCTAGGATCCAAATTAAACATTAAATTAACTATATACAAAAAATCCAAAATATGCTATACTTATATTAATATTATCAAAACGCAAAGGAGAAATTGGATGACTGATGCAAAAACTCGTCTTGCAAACAGAGAGAGGCAGAGAAAGTTCCGTGAAGCACATAGGGACGAAATCAACAAGCAGCGAAAGGAACGGTACAACGAGCGAATAAAAAAAGGGAAGTGCCCGCGTTGCGGAGGCAAAGTAAGAAAAGGCTATACCCTATGCACAGATTGCTGCGAGTATCAGGCCAACTTAAACCGAAAATACGCTAAACAAAGAAAGAAAGCAGGTAAGGTAGCTGTCAAAAAACCTGCTGCAAAGGCAGCGGCTAAAGCCAGACCAGCTGCAAAAAAACCTAAACCGGCAGCAAAGAAAAAGAAGTAAAAAATATATTATATTTAAATATCTCCATTCTGGAAAGGCAGTTCATTTTGCGGCTCTGGTACAATAGTTTGTGCCAGAAGCTTATTAATGACTGCCGCATTATCCAGAAGGCTGGAAACAGATTGATTCTGGTGTAGCCGTAAAATTACATGGGCAAAAAGCCGGGAAATACTTACATTTACATACCATTCTCTTTTTACAATTTCATCATGATAAATTGCATTAGTACCAATAATCCTGTAAAAAAGCCCTTCTTTGTAGGCTTCATCGAAATAATCGACAGCATTACCGGAAAAGAGAGGAAGGCTTATTGCGCAGATTACCCTGCGAGCGCCATTTTCTTTAAGAAGCCTCATGCCCTTTATTAGGGTTCCGCCCGTACCCAGCATATCGTCCGCCATAAAGACCGTTTTATCCTGAACCGAGCCAAGCAGGCGTATCTGAGAAATATTTGAATGTGTCGCATCTTTGGTTAATTTTGAATAATCCCTTTCTTTGTAAATAAGCGCCAAGGGTTTTTTAAGGGCAGATGCGTAAAATTTATTTCTGTCAACCGCTCCTGTGTCCGGCGAAACAACTACAAAATCATCGTTAAGAATTCCATCCATTTTGGATAATTCCTGAATAATTTGATAACTTGCATGAAGATTTTCCAGGCGCATTTTGTGGAAGGAATTCATAATATCTCTGGAATGTATATCTAAGGTAATAATATGGTTTACTCCAAGACTTTCGAATATTTTTCCTATACGGCTGGCAGTAAGCCCTTCCCTGCCCTTTGATTTATGCTGCCGCGAGTAAGGATAACTGGGTATAACTAAAGTAATTCGTTCTGCTCCGGACTGCATTGCAGCATCGACTGTAACAAAAATCGTCATTAAGTGGTCGTTTGGCGTCAGGTATCTTTCTTCCCCGCCGGAAAATTGAACAGGAAAGCGGTTTTCCACATCCTGAAAGATATATACATCCTTGCCGCGAATAGACTCTAGAATTTCGGATTTTATTTCTCCATTCGGAAAACGGGTGAATTTTACAGGTACTTTAAACGGTCTGTCTGTGTTTTTATCTGTTCCGCTTTGGGAAGATGTCCCGCGGACTACTATTTTATTAATTATATCGATATGTAAAGATGCCTGTTCAGGCGTTATACTGTAGCGTTTAGAAAGGTCGCCCTCGGTATGTTTACGGCTGTGCCTGTACTTCTGGCGCAGGTGCCCGATAACTTCATTTGCGAAAACATCCCCGCCGGGACAGGCAATTATAGCTAAATTTGCCGGATTAAAATATTTCATGTATTATTTATTTAATAGCATATATATCAAAAATAATCAACATGGGGATATCTGAAAACTATCATTCCGCCCAGCCTCTGCTTCGTTCTACCGCCTTTTTCCACCCTAAAATCAATTTTTCCCGCTCTGCCGCATCCATTTTTGATTTAAATACAGTATCGCGCTGCCAATTTTTCTTTATCTCATTTTGATCTTTCCAAAAACCTGCAGTGATTCCCGCAAGGCAAGCCGCCCCCAAAGCTGTTGTTTCGTGTACAACGGGGCGTACAATGTCCGCACAGCTCATATCGGCCTGGAACTGCATAAGAAATTTGTCTCTGCTTGCCCCTCCATCGACTTTTAATTCCTTCATATTGATGCCTAAATCTTTTTCCATTGCGTGTAACAAATCCATTACCTGATACGCGATTGATTCCTGCGCTGCCCGGATAATGTGGGCGCGTTTTGCACCTCTTGTTATGCCGACAATTATGCCTCTTGCATACATATCCCAATAAGGAGCGCCAAGTCCTGTAAATGCGGGCACAAGATATACTCCCGCCGTATCTGGAACTTCCAGTGCGTATTTTTCGCTTTCCGCGCTGGATGATATTATTTGCATTTCATCTCTTAACCATTGAATAACCGCGCCGCCCGTAAACACAGAACCTTCCAGAGCGTATTGCGCCTTTTCGTTAAGGGTTGCGGCAAGCGTAGTAAGAAGTCCGTTTCCGCTGACGGCGGCGGCGCTGACGGTGTTCATTAACAGGAAGCAGCCTGTGCCGTAAGTGCATTTTGCATCTCCTTTTTCAAAACAGCATTGCCCAAACAGCGCCGCTTGTTGATCCCCTGCAACTCCCGCAATCGGAATATCAACGCCGTCTATTTTTGCATTTGCAAAAATAGAGCCCGACGGCTGTACTTTTGGGAGCATTTCGCGGGGAATATCCAAAGCCTGTAAAAGTTTTTCGTCCCAGTCAAGTTTGTGAATATCGAAAATCATTGTGCGGCTTGCGTTTGTGTAATCGGTTAAATGCGCTCCGCCGGATAATTTCCAAATAAGCCAGGTATCGACAGTGCCAAAAAGAATTTCGCCTTTTTTTGCCCGTTCTCTTGCTCCGGTAACATTATCCAATATCCATTTTATTTTTGTTCCGGAAAAATACGCATCGGGAATAAGACCGGTTGTTTGTTTAATGTATTCGCCAAGCCCATTGCTTACAAGATTGTCGACAATACCGGAAGTTCTGCGGCATTGCCAGACAATTGCATTGTAAATTGGCTGTCCGGTAGCCTTATCCCAAAGAATTGTTGTTTCCCTTTGATTAGTAATGCCAATTGCGGTTATATCTTTCGCGCTTATTTTCGCACGGGAAAGAACGCCGAGCATTACATTGTATTGAGAATTAAAAATTTCCATTGGGTCATGTTCTACCCAGCCTTCTTTGGGATAAATTTGCGTAAACTCTTTTTGCTCGACAGCGGTAATTTTCTGATCATGATCGAACAAAATAGCCCGTGAACTTGTGGTTCCCTGATCTAAAGAAAGTATATATTTACTCATAATTTATTATACCACTATTTGCCGGTTTTGGCGAGGGGGTCTTGTGCCGGAGTGCTGGAGAATAATTTTTCTGTTGAAAACACCCTCGTTTTTCTTTTTTCAGATACACTTTAACATATATTCATATAACATTAAACGAAGCTGTACTTTACGGAATAAACATTTCATATTCTATTGATTGTAATGCACCATAATAAAATATTAATTTCCATAAATCTTGATCTATTGCATATTCAAGATAATCGATTCCACTTCTTTGAATTACGCCAAAATTTTCAAATATTTTATAATCCTCAATATTTAAATATGGAAATAAATGCATATATTTTTTTTAAATCTATTTCAGCTGAACCTGTTAAAAACCTATTCTCTACTTCATTCACAATAACAATTAATTTTAATGTATCAGTTAAGATTTCTAATCTTTCAAGATCATTGGCGGTATGGAACCCTTTTATTGTTTGTTTATTTGTTACAAAATATTCTTGCGTAATATTATTTAATGCAAGATATTCGTTTAAATCATTTGCATTACGAGTTCTAAAATAATTAAAATCTTTAAGTATAATTTCTGTTATATCTTTTAATATATATTCTGTTATAGGTTCCGAAATATTTTTCTTTTCGTTATTAATTATATGCATTGTAGTATTATTTTCTAAAAAAGAATTGTCTAATGAATGTTTTATTTCTTTTTCTGCAGATACATTTTCTATATTACTTTGCCTTATACAGCTCGAAAGCAAAAATATAAAACATATTAATTTTAATATTTTCATAAAATGATTTTACATTATAAATTATATTATGTCAACTACAACCTCCGGCATTTCGCATAACATATAATTAGGCGAAGTAAAAACACTTTCGATATATCTATTATTTTTGGATATATCATTATTTATCCCTTTTTTATTTTAATGGTTCTATTTTAATAAATTTTTCAATACTCTCCATAAAATACGATGACAATTAATCTGAAAAATATTTAAATAAATTTTCTAATTTATTTTTATCATACATTTCGCCATCACTAATGAATTTTTCTATTTCTATTACAATTTCTTGTTTTATTAAAAATATGGCGGATAACGCCCGGTTGTAACTGACATTGACAGCCCCCTTATAAAGCAAACTAAAGATTTGCGGGGGCTGGGATTTGGCGGAGACAAAATCCCACAAAGACGCTTACGCCGACTGGGATTTTTCGGAGCCCAAAATGCCCGAACAGGGCGGCGTACTGTTACCGTTTGTTATGTGAAGTTTCCTCATATTTAATATTTTCTAATAAAAAATCAAATAATCCTATACCCCCATTACATTCATTGTTTTTTAATACATATTTTATATTATCCTTTGTATATAAAACAATACACTTTCCAAATGAATATTTACTATAACATTTAATAAAATCATTCTCATAATAATATATTTTATATAGTATAGATTTTTTGAATATTTCTATTTTATCTTTATAGAAATATATTTTCATACTTTTATTATATTTAATTTCTATATATTCATTTAATATTTTTGAAATATTTCTATTTTTAATTATTTCATAATGTTTATCCATAAATCTTTTTATAACTTCTCTTGCTTTTTTGCTATGTGCTGTGATATTAATAGAATTATTTATAAAATAAATTTTAAAATACCCATAACCATCATAATCATCAAAATTAAATCCAATTATATTTGAAATATCATACTCTCTTTTTTTCATAAATGGATATTTTACAATAATTTTATCATCAAATATTAAATAAACCGTAAATGAATAAAATGTAAGAATAAATATAATAGAACCAAAATAAAATATAGAAAATAATATTCCAATTATTTGATTTATATTCATAATATTGTATTTATTAATAATTTCAATAATTAACATTATTGGTATATATGTGCATAATAACATAGTCAACCTAGAAAATAATGGGTCATAAATTTTTTCGTAATTCATTAAGATGATATTATTACATTTTAATATTTTTGTCAATAATAAATTGCACTTTATTGTAAATTGCACTTAACGCTCTAGGTATATGACGTTTTTACAGCCCGGATAAGCTAAACCGAAGGTTTTGCAGGGCTGGCAAACTGTGGGTGGAGGCTGGCGTGGGAGCGAGCGAAGCGACCGACCTAAGTCATTGACCTTATTATCTAACCATAAAAACAGGTAAAAAACATCAAAAAAAGTCTCATTTTTCCGTGAATTTCTAAATTCTTGGTTAATATTAATATATGGGAAAAACACAGAAAAACCAAGTCCGTTTTACATGGATGAATCAAAATCTATTTTTCTCAAAACAACTAAATAAATACAGAGTAAAACTCTGAAAATAGTATTGAAATAATAACCTGTAACTATTATTCAAATATTTATTCAATTTAAAATATTTTAGAAATTAAAATATATTTTCATCAAGGAATAAATCTGATAGTTACAGGGTCAGGTTTATTCCTTTTTTATTTAGAAACAAAACAGGAGGTGTTTATAAGAAAAAAATGTAGTCGGTTTGACAGAAGTTTTCTGTCATATATTTAAAAATGAAATATATATTTTAGGAAAAAAATATGGAAAAAATTAATGAAGACGATACGATGAACTTTGAAGATATGAACAAACTGGAAGAACTCGGTTTATTCAGTTCATCGAATAAAAACAAAGAGGAATTCAAGAAATATTTGATCAACAATCCTGATTACATTTTTGACCTCGATGTTTATGGACAAATTGAAAGGATAACAGATTACGGATTACAAAA
>JAITUR010000006.1 GCA_031286205.1 Treponema sp. | reverse complement strand
TTTTCCAGTTCGCTTACCATTACATTGGCAGTCATGGCAACGATTGGGGTTCCTGTATTCATAGCCATTATTTTGGAAGCGGCTTCCATTCCGTCCATAACAGGCATAAACATATCCATTAAAATAAGGTCAAAAGGCTTTTCGTTTTTTTGCGTTCTTTCAGAGACCATCTCTACACCAAGTTTGCCATTTTCTACTGCAACTGCTTGCAAGCCTACACGAGCAAGATGAGCGCAGATAACCTGCTGGTTCAGAGTGTTATCGTCGCAAATCAGAACAAGGCCTTCAAAATTCGGTTTTTCCAGTATTTCGAATTTCTTCTGATTGGAATTTTCATCGGATACTTCAATTGTATCAAATGTTAATTCAAAACTGAATGTACTGCCGACACCCGGCGTACTCTCTACCATCAGTTTTCCGTTCATAAGCTCTACAATATTTTTGGCTATTGCAAGGCCAAGCCCCGTGCCTCCGTAATCGCGCGTTGTGCTGGAGTCTGCCTGAACAAATGGAGCAAAGATTTTTTTAATCTGCTCCGGTGTCATACCAATACCGGTATCTTTTACTTCAAAGTACACTGTTGTACTGCCGTTAGCAGATTCTTTTATAGACGATGAAAATTTGATAACACCCGTCTCTGTAAACTTTACGGCATTGGACAAGAGGTTCATAAGCACCTGATAAATTCGGACAGGATCGCCCAAAAGCTGCCTGCCGGATACCGGCTCTGCGTAAATGCTTAAGTCAAGACCTTTGTTTTTAACACTAGGTAAAATGACAGACTGACAGCGGGAAAAAACATCGCGCATATCGAAAGGCACATGCTCCATTTCTATTTTTCCGGATTCAATTTTAGAAATATCCAAAATGTCGTTTATGATACGCAAGAGCCATTTTGTACTGTCGGCAATTTTTCCCAAATACTCATTTGCCTGAGACAGAGAATCGCTGTCTATCGCAAGCTCTGCAAAACCCATAATGCTGTTCATGGGGGTTCGGATTTCGTGGCTCATTGTTGCCAGGAATTCGCTTTTTGCGCGGTTTGCCATTTCGGCAGCTTCCAACTGCCCCTGTTCGATTATTGCGCTTTCTATGCGCAACTTCATATTTATTATAGCATGTTCCAAAATCTCGAACTCATCGCCGGAATGTAATACGGGCTTTGCCTGCAGGGAAAAATCCGGTAATACTGCTCCGGGGCGATAAGAAATTACACTGCCAACAAGTATTTGTACAGGCATAATCACATGTTTTTGAATGCTATACAAAATTATCGCGGCAAAGATAAAAATAATCAGCAAAGTAACTATACCCAATATAGCAATAATTACATTGCGTTCGTGTAATATTTCGTCCATAAAAATACAAGTGTGCGCGTAAGCGGCAGCAGTTCCGTCCATGCGGTATATTGGTTCGCTTGCGATAAGCAGCCGTCCCCAATCTGTATCGTTTATCATTGTTCCGCCATATCCTCCGCGAAGATACCTTAATGCGATTTCCCTGTTATGCGTGCTGTAATCATCAATATTAAACGGTATAGATTCACCAAGGTCTATGCGGGTTTCGTCGTCTTCTTCTATGCTGTCGAAAACGAAAATTTCTTCTGTTTCTGTAAATCTTGAAACATATATATACGCAACTTCGGTTTCCCGTGTGTAAATCCGTATATATTCCAGCATCTGTTCATAACCTTCATTTCTTTCGAGTGTTAAAAGATAATTGTCTATCGTTTTGCCATCCAAGATAGAAGAAATAATTTTTGATATTGATACAGCTTTGTTTACATATTCAGTATTAATGCGGTTTTGATAAATAAAAGCAAGAAAAACCATCATAACAATACCGATAATAAGCGATAAAACAACCAGAATTAGCGTTAAACGAAATCTTATTGATTTTCTTAAAGAGACTAATTTATTATTCTGATGATCCCCGGAATCAATATCTCTATGCATGATTTTCCTCCAAATTTTTCTTTAATTCGGCAAGCGTTATAGCGGCGGCAGTGAAATTGAAATTTTCGATCTGCTGAATAAGGGTTTCCGCGCCGGAAACAGCATGGAGAGTTCCAAGCAGATCCACACATTCAGGGTTGCTGTTTTCCAGCATGGGTTTTAGTTTTTCGAACAAAGCAAGTGTTTGTTCTGCGTTAAGCACCGGAGGCTTATCTTGTGCCGCTTTTTCCGCCAGCGGTTTTAATTCTTCCAGAACAAGTGTTAATTCGGTTTTTAGAATATTCATTTTGGTATCCCAGACAGAAGCGGCTCCGTCTTTTAACAGCGATTCTACTTCGGAAGCGGCATTTCTTAATCCGGTTTTACCCAGAAGCCCCGCGCTTCCTTTTAGGGTATGAGCAAGCCTGTGCGCAAGTTTAATATCCCCGGAGGCAACCGCTTCTGCAATTTCATTGTGGACAGTTTGATTATTTTTGTAGAAATTCAGGCGGAGCATTTTCTGATGTTCTATATCATCATATTGATAAGCGCTTAGGGAATCGTTGGTTATGGGAATTGTGCTTGTAGGAACAAGGTAATTTAACAATATTTGCCACAATTCCTGAGAAGTAAAAGGCTTGCCAAGACAATCCGGCATTCCGTTCTTTTTGTATTTTTCCAGTTCGCTGACCATTACATTTGCAGTCATGGCAACAATGGGGGTTCCTGTATTCATAGCCATTATTTTGGAAGCGGCTTCCATTCCGTCCATAACAGGCATAAACATATCCATAAAAATAAGGTCAAACGGCTTTTGATTTTTCTGCATTCGTTCACGGACAATTTCTACGCCAATTTTGCCGTTATCCGCGGTAATTGCTTGCAGTCCTACGCGAGCAAGATGAGCGCATATAACCTGTTGATTCAGAGAGTTATCGTCGCAAATCAGAACAAGACCGTCAAAGTAAGGTCTTTCGATCATTTCAAGTCTCTTCTGACCGGACTTTTCATCGGGGGCATCTATCGTATCGAATGTTAATTCAAAATTGAATGTACTGCCGGAACCCGGTGCGCTTTCCACTTTTAATTCTCCGTTCATTAATTCTACAATGTTTTTAGATATTGAAAGCCCAAGCCCCGTGCCTCCGTAATCGCGCGTTGTGCTGGAGTCCGCCTGAATAAACGGGTCAAATATTTTTTTAATTTGCTTTGGTGTCATGCCAATACCGGTGTCTTTTACTTCAAAATATATTGTCGTGCTGTCGTTGGCAGATTTTTTTATAGACGATGAAAATTTGATAACACCCGTCTCTGTAAATTTTACGGCATTGGATAAAAGATTCATAAGCACCTGGTAAAGCCGGACAGGATCGCCCAAAAGCCGTTTGCCGGATACCGGCTCTGTATAAATACTTAAGTCAAGGCCTTTTTCCTTAATCTCGGGTAAAATTACGGATTGGCAGCGGGAAAAGACTTCCAGCATATTGAATGGAACATGCTCCAACTCCATTTTCCCGGATTCAATTTTAGAAATATCCAATATATCGTTTATGATGCGCAGAAGCCATTTTGTGCTGTCGGCAATTTTCTCCAGATACTCATTTGTTTGAGACATGGATTCCGAGTCTATCGCAAGCTCTGCAAAGCCCATGATACTGTTCATGGGGGTTCGGATTTCGTGGCTCATCATTGCAAGAAAATCGGATTTTGCACGGTTGGCAATTTCGGCTTCTCCCAGCGCGTTTAACAACCTGTCGGAAGTATTGTTACGCAGGATAGAACCCACAACAAGCAGACCCCAGGAACGCAAAGCCTGTTCTTCGCTTTCGTTGAATGTACGCTTTTTGTAAGGATCATCAATACCCACAAAGCCCCAAAACTCATCTTTAATAAAAATTGGAACGCTTAGAATAGACAGTAAATCAAAATGCGCAAAGGTTTTACGCTCTGTCTCTGTAAGATTTTCAAAGGGTCCGTTTTTGCTTTCTTGCCTAGAAAAAGCTTGAGGCCAATCTGGAATATAATCCTGATACGAATACTCAGGTAAAAGATCTATCTGCTTTACGCCTTCTGCTGTCCATCTGTGTATTGCTTTAAAATAGAGCTTGCCGTCTTCTTTTTGGAAATTTTGCCACAGATACGCCCTGCCGACATTCAGTTTCTGGCAAAATATTTTCATGCTCTGCTGCACAGCCTCCGAATGATCCACTGTGTTTGATGCCAAAAGGATTGCCGAGGTATTATTAACAGCCTGCATAAGCTCCAACTGCATAATACGCTGCTCATACAATCTGTGCATTTCTTCCTGGGCAAATTTTAACTCGCGCATATCGCGCGTATATGCGGCAACAACAAAATCATTCCCATACTTTACTCTGACAAGAGAAACTTCTGCAGCCACCGGAGTGCCGTCAAGCATCTTATGTATCCAGTCGAAAGTATAGCTCCCTTCTTCGAGCGCTTTTTTTACATACATTCTGGCTTTTTCATAAGACCGTTGTCCATCAGGCTGAAACTCAGGAGAAAAATCAAAAATTCCGTCTATAATTATCTGTTTATTTTCTACTCCAAAAAATTTTACTGTTTTTTCGTTACAGTCAATTATTTTTAAATTACTGTCCCACAGCTCGCAGCTTAACGGGGTTGTATCAAGCATAAGTTTTGTACGATCATCGATTTCTTTAAGTTCTGCAAACCGCGTTTCAGATTTTTTCTTTGCAATATCCAAACGCACTAATATAATAATTAACCCTATTGCAAGAACAGTGCCCAAAATACTAATAACAACCATCATGCCGTATAATTCTTTATAATATTCGTGTTCCGGTATAACGATACACAGATACCAGTCATTATTAAGCTGTCTGCCAAAGACAAACGATTTTATGCCTTTGTAGTTTTGAGTCCTTTGTAATGACATATCCGTACCTTGCAATAATGTATCTGTTAACTGCCGCATGGCATCGCTGGTATCACCTAAAAATTCGCCTTCGATATTATTATCAGGATGGAAAATTATATTCAGATTTTTATCCATCATAAAACCGTAACTGCCTGAAGTTATATGCTTGTTAACGATTAAATCTCTTATATGGTCGGTTCTTATTTCAATACATATAACACCTATGCTGTTGCCGGCTTTATTAAAAATTTGGCGTCCGTATGCTATTACAAGGGTTAGAGAATGTAAATCTATATAAGGTACCGAAATTCCTACTTTACCGCCGGCAGCTACGGCAGCTTTATACCAAGGGCGTTCTTTTGGGTTATAATCATCGTCACCCTCAAATCCTCCGCCGTCAAAAAATTCATCGAATATATCAAAATGGCCAAAAACACTGGAGTAGCTTAATATCCTTGATTTTTCCTTAAATTCTGCAGAGGAAGATTCCATCATATATGCTTTTATTACATCGAATCCTTCCCCGCGATCATAAATCCCTTCTATATTAGCGGCAATAAAATTTAAAGATGCTTCGGGTTCTATAAGAAGATGCGATATAAACTGTTTTGTATCGTTTACTATTTCATCTGCGTTATTTAAAAGTTTAGAGTTTAAAGT
>JAITUR010000004.1 GCA_031286205.1 Treponema sp. | reverse complement strand
CGCCCCCAGTCCGCCCCCGATTTTTTAGATATGATAATTCCCGAAGCAGGTATCCGCTACCGTCTGGAAAACAACGGACAAGTAATGCCAATCCTCCCGCTTGAATTTTCCATGTGGTAGGTTGATAATCAATCATAAGGAAATAATTATGAAAAGACATTTTATCTGCTTGTTGGCTATTTTGGTTTGCGTGAACTTCTTTGGCTGCAAAAACAAGGAAAACACTTCTCTTCAGGGGGAATTCCAAAACGGTACGGCAAGTTATGAACCTCCTGTCCGCTCTTTTACTTTGGAGCCGATACCGATACGGCATTACATAAATCCAAGAGAAGGCGAGCTTCCGGGGCTTCCATTTACTACCAATGCACATAGAGAGCACCTGAACGATCCCTTGGTGTTTAAAGACCTTCCCGATGGCGGTTTTCCGGAAGGTGCTACCGCAGTTGTAGGAAGCGATGTGTGTATGTTTTATCCGGTTGCCGGCATTTCTTCGGCGGATGATTTAGCCAAACTTCCTAGTGGAGAATTAATACCCTTTGCAACCATTATTCCCCTGGGAGCAAAATTAGAAAACAATGTTTCTGATTCGTACAGAGGAAATGTATTTAACTTTCAGGATAATTGGAATTATTTTTATAGAACTACATGGAATGGAAAACAGGGCATTGTCTTTGGAGCGGATTTATTCGGTATAGGAGATTCAAACCATAGCAACCGGGTTTCTGCCTTATTGTACAAAGAGGACGGAAGTTTCAGCAACTTTTATCCTGTCAGCGGTTATGATCCAATAAATTCGGCAATTCTTAAAGACCTGGAAACAAACGGTATAGCTTTTCAGGAAGTAAGCAAGAATGAATATTCTCTGACTCTACATTCTGATGGAGCTTCAGATGATATGATAAGCCTTTATACAAGTTTTCTGAATAGATATGAACGGGCTTTTATCAGGGGAGTTCCCATTTTTGTTACCACAGACCTTGCCGCCCACGCAAACCATTTGGTATTTGGCCGTCTGCTTCAATATATAGAAGAAAATTATTTCTACCCTCAACTGCTTTCCTTGACAGATGCGTATATTACAGCCATAGAACAGAAAAAAGGGCAAATCCCTGAACCTGTGTACAATTCAAGTCTTCTTTATTTTCAGACAGCTCATGCCCTGTTATCATTGGCGCCCAATAGAAAACAAGGAGACGATTATCGAAGAATCGTTGAATACCATAATGTCGATGCCGCACAGGTTCTACGGAATTATCCCCGGCAGGTGGCAGATGAAATTCAAAAAATGGATAGAGCAGCAGGGTTTAGTTTATCTTCTATATTTCCATTTCAGGAAGATTATTCCCAATATAAAGTCAGGGGGCATTATACAAAAAACGGAGTTCTTGGAGCGTATTTCCGTGCGTTAATGTGGTACGGCAGAATCAATTTTGTTCTTGGCGGAGACAACGAGGAATTAAGAAATCTTGCCGCACAACTTGCTCCTGTCGCCCTTTTTATTACCGATATAACGGATAATTCCCCGGAAATAAAAAATCTCTGGCAGTCTCTTTTTGATCCTGTAACGGAACTTATCGGCGCGTCCGACGATATAAGTTTTAACGAACTTGCTCCCCTTTGGAATAAGGTAAAAGGAGCCGGCTTTACCCAATGGTATAACGATCAAGTAAAGCGCAATAATTTTATTATCAGGGAATACAGTCAACTGCGGCCTCCGGCAATTTCCGGTTCTTCGTTATTTCAGGCTCCTCATGCTGGCGGGTCTGATCCTTCAGACCGTCGTCCTCCGACAGGATGGCGTTTGTTCGGGCAGCGGTATACGCTGGACAGCGAGATACATCACAATATATCGCCTCCGCGATTTATACCCGGAAATCCCCGTGATATGGTTAGAGGTCTTGATATAATGAAAGTTTTTGGTTCAAGAACTGCGGACTATTTGTTACGGGAAACTGATTATCCCACAATAGACGGACTGGAAAACAGATTGAATGTAATGCAGAACGAGCTAACGAATATGCGCAGCGATTATTGGCTGTCTTCGTATTATACAAATGTTTTGTATCAAATTAAAACGCTTGGACAATTCGAAAATGGAGCGGGTTTTTATTTTACCGAAAAACCAGGCTGGAACTTAAAAGCAATGAACTCTGCCCACGGAACATGGGCGGAACTTCGGCATGATACTATTTTGTATGTTAAACAAATTGCTGCCGAAATGGCAGGGAATGGAAATGGCGTAACATTTAGAACAAAACCGCTGCCGCAGCCTGTCCACTATATAGAACCAAATATTCCATTCTGGATTACTTCTGCCATAGGAATTCAAAAATTATATGCGATATTGGAAAAATACAATTATTTGGACGGCAGGACTGCTCGAGTGTTGGCAGGTATGCATGAACTTTTTGTTAAAGCTGCAGAAATTTCCAAAGTGCAGGCAGAAAACAGGGAAGTACCCAGAACCGATCTGACATGGATTAGCCGTATTGCGGCGGTTTTGGCAAGATTGGTGGTTGTTCATTTAGACGGCGATATGGTAGATGATCCGGATTCCCTGCGCATGGCTCTGGTAGCCGATGTATATACCAATGCGGAAATTGGAAAGGTATTGGAAACTGCGGTAGGTATTCCTTACCGTCTTTATATTCCTCTTAACGATAAACAGGGCGGAAAACGAATAGCGATAGGCTACAGTTTTAGTTATTACGAATTTCATCAACCCATAGATAACAGGCTTAATAACGATGAATGGAAAGCCATTGTATATGCCGATAACCCCAACATGAATCAATACCTGCCCTTCTGGATGAGGGGAAAAGTTCAGCCGCCGCGATAGGTTATTATGTTAAAGTTAAAGCATAAATCGTTTGCTCTGTTGCTACTCTTGATTGTGCTTGTCAGCTCCTCTTGCTGGAAAAGATCGGAGAAAAAGTCCTCCTCTGAAACAGAAAACATACCCGTATTCCATACATGGAATTCTTTAAAAGAAAGAGACTATGGCATACCTGTTCATCCTTCGCCGGAAACCCGGCCGCCGCCGGGATTTTTCCCCTGGGCAGGAATTGTAAGCCACCATCTTTTGGCACATGATTATATCGATTCTTGGTTTTCCCGTCTTGCAGATATGAGAGAAGTACAAATATTTTACATACTCAGCCCGTCCCATTTTGGACTTTCTCTGGAGCCGTATTCTTTAACCGACGGATCGTGGGACAGCGGTTTTGGCTTGGTTGAATCTGACAAAGCAAAAACATATAAGCTTGCGAATTTTTTTAATGTAATTTTAGACACAAAGGTATT
Source organism: Treponema sp. (assembly GCA_031286205.1). Lineage (GTDB taxonomy): Bacteria > Spirochaetota > Spirochaetia > Treponematales > Breznakiellaceae > WQXQ01. The sequence continues at coordinate 6,650 of JAITUR010000004.1, read as the reverse complement.
TGAATTTGAACATGGCGTTTCTGTTTTTATGCCGTATATAAAAAAATATTTCCCCAAGGCAAAAGTTACTGCTATTGCTTATGGGGGCGAATCGCCTGTGAATATTCCTATAGCCCTCCTTCTTGCGGAGGCCATGGAAAAAGAATTTGATGAAAACGGCAAACAAGAAAACTTTTTATTGATTTCTGCCGATTTTTCCCATAGAGGCAATCTTGAACAAACTCAAAAAAAAGATGAAGCTTCGCGGCTTTATCTGGAAAACTCTGCCGGCGCTTCATGGAACATGGCAAACTGCGATAACCGCCCCGGAATTTTTGTTCTTAATCAATTAGGCAAAAACAATTTGGAGACAGTTATTCTTTACCATACCAATTCCTGGGAAATAGCGAATGAGGGAGCAGACGATATTACAAGTTATTTCTTTGTTTATTTTGCGGATAAAAACTAAAGCGGTTCGTAATACCAAATACTTGGGCTTCGCCGCCATACAAGATAGCTATCTTCTTTCCAGGCATTTTTATCCAGCCCTGCTTTTTGGCATATAGCTTCCAGAAATATTTCTTTTGTATAGTTTCTTTGCGAAGCAAGAGAAGCCTGAAGTATCGTATTAAATACGCCGTCATAAAGCCAAAGATTATGAAGCCCGGGAGTAAAATCCTCCGGGTTTGATATTTCTTCCCAGCTTCCAAAAATGCTTAATTCCAGAATGGTATCTTTTGCCTCTTCCGGTTTTAACGGCTCGTATCGGGGATCCCTTAATGCTTCTGCGGCACAGTACGCCGCAAAGAGTTTAATGTCGCCCGTGTTTCTGTACCATGTAAGGCAGCCCCGATCTTGCCCATGAACAATCAGGCGAACAGCAATCCCTTCGTTTGGACCCGGTAAAGGCTGTTCCGGCCGCTCCGCGCCACTCCAAACCCGAAAAATACTGTCCCGTGCAGATTGCAGAATTTCCTTTTGCAATTCCAGGCTGTAGGATTCCTGTAATTTTTTGTATGCCGGATCATCCCATGCCGTTTTTTGCGGACTGCAAGAGAAGAACAAACACAGTATCGTTGCCGGGAAGATTGCTTTATATATAATTTTTTTCATATAAACTTTAATTAATTGTATTGATAATCAATATAATTGTAAAGAGTTTAATCTGTGTCGAAATTCTGTTAACCAACTTCCGCTTAAATTTTTTGCTTTGTGATATAGAAGGTTATGCGTAATACCAAAATATTGACAAAAAATATAATATAAGTATATTATAAACTATGATACTAAAGCATGAACAAATTTCTTCACAGGAAGATATAGAAGTCTTTATTACCTATCCCAAAAAAAACAAAATGGTGGAGAGTATTATTTCTTTTGTAAATTCAATTGGTTCAAATATTGAATGCTCTTTGAATGGTAATACAATGTTAATAAATATTGCTGATATATATTACATAGAAAGTATAGACAATAAAACTGTAGTTTTTTGTGAAAATGAAAATTATCAATGCAAGCAAAGGCTATATCAAGTTTACGATAGAATAAATGATATGGGTTTTGCACAAATAAGTAAATACTGTATAGCCAACCTTAACAAAATAGATAAAATAAAATCAATATATAATAGCAGAATGGAAGCTACTTTATCCAATGGAAAAAAACTGCATATTAACAGAAAATATATTCAGGATATTAAACTAAAATTTAAAGAGGATGATTAATATGAAAAATATAGTAGTAAAGACTTTGTTTTGCACAGGTGTAGCGTCAATGTTAAATGCAGCATATTTATATTTTATCAAAAAATCTGATTTCATGTATCTATCTGCATTTTTTCAAATTTTTTTAGCCTGTGCAGTAATCAATGCAGGCGTGCACTTGATCCAAAAAATAGAGATTAAGCATATGTTTTTTGAATATTTAACGGATTTGGGTTATATCTTACTTGTTCTTATTGCTTTAGGATTTATTTTTAACTGGTTTAACTATGTGCCTTTATGGGCTGTTGCCATAAACGGCGCTATTGTGTATATTCTGGCTGTAGTAATGGCTATGGTTAGAATTCGTAAGGACACAGAAGAATTAAACGAGCTTATAAAAAGACGAAAAGAAAGAAATGCTAAATCATAATTTGTAACTTGCCTTTAAATTCTTGTATCTTGCATATTATTAATTGAAAAAGCTTTTCTTATGCGGTATATTTTGTATGTGGTTAAGTAATCACAATATAATATTTTTGGAGGATTTTATGCGAATTAATGTATTTGTGTCGTTTTTTTTATGCGTTATGTTTATGAGTGTTTTTGCCGGTTGCAATATGGGGGATGGTAATGTCATAAGCCAAGAAAGGGCGATAGAAGGATTTAATGGTATTACACTTGAAGGTGTAGGAAATGTAAATGTTTATCCCGGCGAAAACTTTAAGTTAATTATAACAACTGACAGTAATTTACAGGATAGAGTTTTAACTAAAGTTAATGGCAATACTCTGCAAATTAGTCAAAAATCAGGATCATTTAATTCAACAGAATTGACAATGGATGTTTATATGCCTGAATTAAAAAACATTTTATTAAGTGGCGCAGGCAACATAAAAATTAATAATGGAAATGCTTTCGAAATTGATTTTTCTCTTAGCGGAGCTGGAAATATTGACGCACAAAATATTCAAATTCAAAATGTAACCATTAAACTTTCTGGAGTTGGTAATGCAAAAATTTGGGCTACAAATTCTTTGAATGGGACCCTTTCTGGAGTTGGGAATATCTTATACAAGGGCAGCCCAACAATAAATGTAAATAGAACAGGTGTTGGAAGTATTAAGCCGTTGTAAATAAAAACAAATGGTAACGCGGGCTCCGAAAGTATCATATTCTGATTCTAATATATGAATTATTCTCGGGAAGCAGTTTTGCTTTATTTGTTCCTTGTATTTATCTTATATCCCAACCCTACACATCTGCCAACTGCGATAGCGGGATAGGTTTGGGGCTGTCGTTTTGCCCTTCGGTTTTAGCGAATTCTTCCAGCAGCTCTTTGCCTTTGCGGGAAAGTTTTTCCGGGATTTGAACTATCAATTTTAAATACAGACAACCGCGGCGGCTGCCGGAAGGGACTCCTTCTTCGCGTATTCTTAACAGTTTTCCCGCTTGTATTCCGGCAGGGACTTTTACCTTGATAGTCTTGTTATCCAAAGTTGTTACATGAATATCCGAACCAAGCGCCGCCTGGCTTATCGAAATGGGAATAGCGCAATAAAGATCCAGCCCTTGCCGCTCGAAATATTCGTGGGGTTTTATTCTGATAAATACATATAAATCGCCTGCCGGACCTCCGTTGGGGCCTGCATCTCCCTGTTTGGGAACAATCAGGCGTTTGCCGTTTTCTACGCCGACGGGAATAGTAATCATTATTTTTTGCCGTTTTTTCTGAGTACCAAAACCGCCGCAGTCCTTGCATGGTTTTTCTATAATGGAGCCCTCTCCATGACATTGATGACAAGTTGTAGCAACGGAGAAAAACCCCTGACTGTGGCGCACCTGACCGGAACCGCGGCAAATGGGGCAGGTCTTTTTAGAAGAACCGTCCGCCGATCCGGAACCCTTACAAGTATTGCACGATTCATTATGCGAATATTGTATCTCGACCTTTGTGCCAAAGACTGCATCTTTAAACGGAATTTCTATATCGTAGCGAAGATTTGCACCCTGCCTTACACCGGTGCTTCCACCCCTGCTGCGAAAACCTCCGCCGCCTCCAAAGAAAGTTTCAAAAATACTGCCAAAGCCGCCTTCGCCGAATATATCTTCAAAGCCGCGGAACACGCTGCCGGAGAAATCGCCGCGGCCGTGCATTCCTTCGACACCTGCAAAACCAAATTGATCGTAGGCGGATTTTTTTTGATCATCGCCAAGAATTTCGTAAGCTTCGGTCGCTTCTTTAAACTTTTCCTCCGCCTGTTTGTCGCCGGGGTTTTTGTCCGGATGATATTGAACAGCAAGTTTGCGATACGCCTTTTTAATGTCATCATTAGAGGAGTTTTTATGAACCCCAAGAACCTCATAGTAATCCCGTTTAGCCAAAATAACTCTCCAAAAAGTTTATAATCTTAATTCTTTCACCCATAGCAGTTTATGACATTCCGCCTAAGCGGAATGCAATGTCTAACCACTTAAAAAAACCAAAGGCGGTTTACGATGTTCCGCCAAAGGCGGAATGTAATGTCTGACACTAAAAGTAGTCAGACCGTGAACCGCCTCGATAAACGAAGTTTTAATTTCGTTTATCGTTGTTGTAGACGATGAGTAAGTGCAAACTTACTTGTCGTTTACAACCTCGTAGTCTGCATCTTCAGCGCTCTTAGTATTATCGCCGCCCGAAGAAGCACCTGTATCTTGCCCCGCTCCGCTAAACCCGCTCATGTCAGGACCTGCGCCTTCCGCACCTGCACCGCCTTGAGCTCCCTGCTGTTTGTAAACTTCTTCGGCAATTTTATAAGCCGTCTGTTTAAGCGCCTCGGTTTTATCTTTAATAGATTGAATATCGTCGCTTTCAAGAGCTTTGCGTAAGTCGGCAATACCCTCTTCCGCTTTTGATTTATCTTCGGCATTTACCTTATCGCCAAGATCTTTAATATTTTTTTCCGTGCTGTAAATCATACCGTCGGCTTCATTGCGGACTTCGGCTTTTTCGCGTTCTTTTTTATCGTCCTCGGCATGAAGCTCCGCTTCTTTTACCATGCGGTCGATTTCAGAATCGCTTAAACCGCTCGAGCTTTCTATACGGATTTTCTGTTCCTTACCGGTTCCAAGGTCTTTCGCGCTGACATGAACAATACCGTTTGCATCAATATCAAAAGTAACTTCGACCTGCGGAACACCGCGCGGGGCGGGAGGAATACCTACAAGATCAAACCTGCCAAGAACACGGTTCTGGCTGGACATTTCGCGTTCGCCCTGCAAAACATTGATAGAAACCGCTGTCTGACCATCTGCAGCAGTGGAGAAGATCTGACTCTTGCGGGTTGGGATTGTTGTGTTGCGTGTAATAAGTTTTGTCATTACTCCGCCAAGCGTTTCTATACCAAGCGAAAGAGGAGTAACATCTAAAAGAAGAACATCTTTAACATCGCCGCCAAGAATACCGCCCTGAATTGCCGCGCCTACCGCAACTGCTTCATCAGGGTTAACTCCCTTGTTGGGTTCTTTCTTGAATAAATCTTTTACAATCTGCTGAACAGCCGGAATTCTTGTAGAACCGCCGACAATAATAACTTCGTCTATTTGATCCGCGTTTAAACCTGCATCTGCAAGCGCTTTTTTACAGGGTTCTTTGGATCTTTCAAGAAGATCGTTCACCATCTGTTCGAACTTTGCGCGGGTAAGAGATTTTTGCATATGCTTGGGTCCGTTTTGATCGGCAGTAATAAACGGCAGGTTAATATCGGTTGACTGCATAGAAGACAATTCTATTTTTGCCTTTTCCGCAGCTTCACGAAGTCTTTGAAGCGCCATGCGATCCTTGCTAAGATCGATACCCGTGTCTTTCTTAAACTCGTCGATTAACCATTCCATGACACGGCGGTCGAAGTCATCGCCGCCAAGATGAGTATCGCCGTTGGTGGCTTTTACTTCGAAAACTCCGTCGCCAAGCTCCAGTATAGATACATCAAAAGTACCTCCGCCAAGATCGTAAACAGCAATTAATTTATCTTTTTTGGAATCCTTGTTAAAACCAAAAGCCAAAGAAGCGGCAGTCGGCTCGTTAATAATTCGCTTAACTTCCAAACCTGCAATTTTACCCGCATCTTTGGTTGCCTGCCGTTGGGCATCGTTAAAATAAGCGGGAACCGTAATTACCGCTTCTGTAACAGTTTCGCCAAGATAATCCTCTGCGGTTTGTTTCATTTTTTGCAGAACAAAAGCGGAAATTTCCTGCGGCGAATATTTTTTTCCATCGATGTCAACACGAACATCGTCGCCCTGTTCCGCTATCTTGTACGGAACAAGAGTCATTTCGTTGGACACTTCTGAAAAGCGCCTGCCCATAAATCTTTTTATGGAGAAAATAGTATTCTCGGGATTTGTGATCATCTGGTTTTTGGCAGTAGCGCCTACAATGCGCTCGCTCTTGCTGGTAAAACCAACGATAGATGGAGTGGTTCTTCCGCCCTCCGAACTTTGAATAACTACCGGTTCTCCGCCCTCAAGAACGGATACACATGAGTTTGTGGTTCCTAAATCGATACCTATAATTTTGCCCATTTTTATTATCTCCTTCTAAAATAATATATAAATTTACCTAATTAAAATAGCCTTTACAAATTAGGCATTTTCCGGGTTTTCCGGCATTAACACCTTTACCTTTGCCGCCCTAATTACCCTGTCCTTTAAAAAATAACCCTTAAACAAATCCTCCTGCACTACCGCCTCTTTTACATCGGGGGATTTTTCCATAAAAAGAGCTTCGTGGAAATTCGGGTCGAAAGGCTCGCCGACGGAGTCGAATCGTTTAAGCCCCCATTTGTTTTCCAGTTGAGTGGTAAGGCGTTTTTCTATCATTTTAATGCCTTCCAAAAACGAAGCCATTTCGTTTGTCGTTTCCCCGGCAATAATAGCCCGTTCAAAATCATCGATAATGGGGATTAAATCCAGGAGTAAAGTTTGATT
>JAITUR010000003.1 GCA_031286205.1 Treponema sp. | reverse complement strand
GAACCCCGTGCAACTGCCGTCTGACAGAACAAATCCTTCTGTGGAGTAAATATTTCCAAAAGAAAAACTGCGCCCTTCCGCCTTTAATGCTTCTATTGCGGCTATTTCCTCGCCGGTTACTCCGGGTATGTCGCGGTAAGATTTAATAGAATAAATATCAAAATACGGCTCTGTTTTTGCTGCACAGCCCGTGAAAGCGATTGTTACAATGGCTATTAACGCCAATAGTATGATTATTGTTTTTCTGGGCATAGTTGTATAACCTTCCATCTGCTAGATTATCACATATACCGCCTTTTTATTCAACACTTTATTCGCACCTTGACAATAATTAAAAATTTGTTATATTAACTTATCGGGAAAAAATGAATTACCGGGGTGTTTAATTGAGTAAACATATTATAAGCGACGCCAAGCGCTGTCTGCAATGTAAAAATCCAATATGCGAAAAGGGCTGCCCTATCGGTACGCCAATAAGGGATATTATATCTCTTTTACTCAATAACCGGCTGGAAGAAGCCGGGCGAATTTTGTTCGAAAACAATCCGCTGTCGTTAATATGCAGCCATGTATGCCATCAGGCAATTCAATGCGAAGGGTCTTGTGTACTGGCAAAAAAGGATATGCCTGTTGCAATAACTACTATAGAAAGATATATTTCTGACTTTTACCTGAATATTTGCCGTCCTGCATTTTCTACCAAAGAAAGCGGTAAAATCGCCGTTATTGGCTCGGGGCCGGCAGGATTGGTTGCCGCGTTTATATTGTTAAGAAAAAATTACAAGGTTACAATTTTCGAAGGCAAGGAGCATATAGGCGGAATTCTACGGTACGGTATTCCCGAATTCCGGCTGCCAAAAATCAATATAGATCGAATAAAAGAGCTGTTATACCAAAGCGGTGTTTTTATCCGTCCAAATACAACTATTGGAATAAATTTTAGCATAGACGATCTTTTTCGTGACGGGTATCATGCTGTTTTTATGGGTACGGGTGTATGGCGGCCGCTCAGGCTGAATATTAAGGGCGAAAGTCTTGGCAATGTTCACTATGCGATTGAATATCTGAAAAACCCCGCCGTGTACCGTCTTGGCAGGTCGTTAATCATTATTGGCGCGGGCAATGTTGCGATGGATGTGGCGCGTACAGCGATTCGTCAGGGCTGCCGGCAGGTAAGGGTATTTGTTCACATGGACGAGGCGGTAGTATCTGCGCGAAAAGACGAAGTTGAATATGCAAAAATAGACGGCGTGCAATTTGAGTTTTTTAGGTTAGCCATAGAAATTACAGACAAGGGCGTAATCTTCGCCGACACCGAAATTGCCGAAGACGAGCAGGGCAACAAATATCCGGTTCCTTTACCTCACAGCGAAAAACTTGAAGTTGCCGACACTGTTATTATCGCCGTAAACCAAGGGCCGCGCTCTGTTATTGTTTCTTCCACTACAGGCATAAAAGTAAACGAACATGGCTTGGTAGTGGTTGACGAAAAAGGGCAAACAACCCGCGAGGGCGTTTTTGCGGCAGGCGATGTTGTAACCGGGGCAAAGACTGTGGTAGATGCCGCATACAGAGCAAAACGCGCCGCAGACGCAATTGATGAGTATGTGCAGGGGAAGCTGGCAAGCGGTTAATAAAGGGTATTAAACCCTTCGTTAACCGTCGTCGCCTCGGTCATGTGTCTGACTACTTTTAAGTAGTCAGACACGCGACACTCGGCTCCTAGGTTAATAACTGGCGGTGCTTGTCTTGGAGAGGTTAATATTTAAACACAAATGGAATTGCAGCAAGGCTTCGGATTACGAACGTGGAATATTTATCAGAATTATATATTCAGAAAACAAGGCAGCAGAATGATAGGTTTTATAGCTACCTATTCATTAGATACAAAACAAGAGTTAGAAATATTGATGAACGGGTTTTCTGAATTCGCACACTAAATCTTATAATTAATATCATCTTCCCAATATTGGATATAGATCGAATATTTCTCCAAATGTTGTTTCAGTATATCAATAATATATTATTCTTATTTTAACATTAATATCGATAGTTAATTACAATTTTATTTCTTGGATGTTTCGTTGCTAAAATTTCTTTTTGTTTGGCAGTCGAAACATGGGTATATATCTGAGTTGTCGTAATCGTACTATGTCCAAGTAGTTTTTGTATATATCGTATATCGACATTTTCTTCAAGCAGCAGTGTAGCAAACGAATGACGAAACATATGTGGCGTAACGCTTTTATTACAATCAGCCATTTTAGCATATCTCTTAACCATAAGTCGCACCGACTGTTCCGATATCCTGTTATTAAGTCTATTAATAAAAAAATAACCCGTAGAGATTATACAGTTTAAAAACGCTTTTTCGTAATTCGAAAGAGCCTTAATCACATCCTTGTTTTCAATCTGAATAACCCGCTCTCTCGATCCCTTGCCATAAATCTTGATATATCCGTCATTTACACTTATGCTTTCTGCTCTAAGCGAACAAACCTCTGACACCCGTGCTCCGGTTGCAAAAAGAAGCTCCAAAATAGCAATATCCCGCATAACCGTTTTTTGCCGATACTCGCTGTCCGCACTGCCAAATTGAATGTAAGCACATTCTAATATTTTATTTATGTCACTAAGAGGAATAATTTTAGGTAAAATTAACGGCTGTTTAAATGATGTCCTTATTTTCAAAAATGGATTATGTTCGATAATTTCTTCAAAATAAAGATAATTGACAAATGCCTTTAAAGTAGCTATTTTCCGCTTTACTGTTTTGGGCTTATATGATTTGTGAAGATGCTCTATAAAAGACATCAATGCTTCTTTTTCGATTTTTTCATCAGAAAAATTGGAATATTGAAGTAAATCAATACTGTAAGCTTTAATAGTCTTATCATTTAGCCCCTTTTGATACTTGCAATGCCCTATAAATCTGCTCGTGTACCGGTTTTCCATAGTTAAACTCCTTTTATCTTGTTCTTTAATGTTTATTATGATTGAAATTTACTGTAAAATGTGAGATATTTTAATAAGGAATAATGGATAACTTAAAATTATCGAAGGTGTGCTACGGAGGTATTTTATAGTTTCGCAAGAAAATTTAACAGGCAAACCACTTGCAGATGCTAATTGGTTAGCATCCCATCATCAAGCAAAGCTACCCGAGAGAATAGCTTTTGCTAAGAGGATGGCGAATCTTAAACCGAAGAGCATAGTAGACTTAGGATGTGCATCAGGATTATGGCTTGAAGTTTTTAATCAATTTCTACCTACCGAATGTGAGTTTATAGGAATTGACTGTGATGAAGAATTATTAAATATGGCTGTAAAACGAAGTAACTTATGGCAACGCAAAGTCTCATTTCTTCAAATGGATTTGGAAAATGAGTTTTCTCGAATTCCTCCATGCGACTTAACTTTGGCTTTCAATATTTTTCCTTATATTCAAGATTTAAATTCATTTGTAAACGCTTTATCACATAGAATTCCTCGTGGAACGCTTGCTGTTCGTCAATATGATGGTGCTTCGATTCGTTTTGGTCCTATGCCAACATCAAAGCGACAGGAGATAGAGACAGAACTAAGAGTTGCAATCGAAAGCAGTAAGCGATTCTATCATTACGATATAGATCGAACTTTTAAAGTTCTCCGTCATTCATCTTACCAACAATGTAATTATGAGTTTGAACTATTTAACCGATCAAGCCCTTTTCCCATCGATTTTTTACCATACTACAAAGAAACCTTGCTTTGGACTTGTCAGTTTCTTTCAGAAAAGTCTGTTGATTATTTCCGCACATGGATAGATAATGATCCTCTCATGCTAAACCGTTATTTCTACGAAGTTGACTTGGTCGCCTTACTATCATAGTCCTGAACAGCAACCCGCCATAAACCTTTATATTGCGCAGCAAACATATTGAATATTTCACGATCTCTTGATAGAAGAACAACCGGATCTTGAGGTATGTCTCGAAAATCCCAATTGAATAAAACCTCGGTCGTGCCATCCTTGTAAGTTAGCAGTATAAATCCTATTTGCGGTTCAGATTGTCTTATTAGTTTATACGCATAACGATCTAGACCTTTACTTCCTTTGATACAACTTTCGATTCTACGAAACCGGGTTATTGCTGATGAATCGCCAATATCTTTCCATGTTAGACCTTGTTCAATTTGACGTGCAATTTTTGCAGAGGACTGTTGATAAGTGTCAGCATCATATAGACGTTCACTAGATTGTTCAGTCTCATCCTCAAAATTGAATGAGGTATTTTGCACATATTCTAAAACAGGTAATCTATGGATGATATATTCCCATGCTTTCTTGGGTGTTCCTACTTTTGTAACATGTAGATAGTTTTTTACAGCTTCGTAGATGCGTTCAGAATCAATAGAGAATTTTTCAACCTCTCTAAATGTAGCGACAATGTGACTTGATATAAGGATTATTACTGAGAGTAAAAAAGCCGGTATTGCGGCCAAAGAGGATTGTGTAGTATAATTTAAAGGGTCCAAGAAATATGTCAGAACAAATGCAACGAGAGCTAACACAGGACCAATTACCAAAAAAAACAAACTAGGTTTGCGACGCGCCAGCCTTTTCATAATACTCCTTTCCTGTCGAGAAAATGTATCAACAACTCAACATTTTTATGTTTCTAGTTTTTCAAAAATTCTACTTTGACTAAGATGTTTCTTATGCTTAAAACTTGAATGCATATCTAAGGCAAATAGTTGTTTTGGAAGACAAAATAAACACACCTTCGATAATTTTAAGTTATCCGTTATTCTCCTAGTTAGAAATCTATCTTGTACAAACATTTCAGTAACTGCCTTCGCTTATTTTATTTAAACACTTATTTATGCGGCAAAATTTTAAAATAAATACGAAAAATTTGTTGATGAATATATCTACTTAATGCAAAAAATGCTGGTCGGAGATATAACTGTAGCTGCTCAAGCTCAGACATTGGAAAGCAGAGCTATTGAAATGGCAAGATTATTTTTCCGTAAGTTTAAAAACACCGTCCCAATCGGGCGCGGGGGGCTGGTGTTGGAACTGGACACAGCGATCCAGAAAAAGCCGGGAAGGACCGTCTTCCGGGAATAGCTCCAAAATTTGTTTAAAAGATTGTTCGGCTTCTGTCCATTTGCGCGATTCAAAAAGAATAAAGGCTTCGTTAAAAAGCTGCGCAAGTTTTTGTAAATTGGCCGAAGCATCGGCACGGGTTTCCAGAATTTCATAAATTCGTACAGGCTCTTGTATTCCGACAACTGCAATACGATCAAGCCGCCTTACAAGAAGATGCTCGCCTGTTTCTTGTATGGTTGCTTCGGAAGCAAGAATCCATGTTCCGTATTGCTTGTTAACGCCTTCTATGCGCGCCGCAAGGTTTACTGCATTGCTAATGATCGTATAGTTCATCTTTTTTTGCGTTCCCATGTTTCCAACAATCATTTCGCCGGTATTAATGCCAATTCGGGTTAAAAGCGGCGCAGGACTAATATTTTTTTCCATAATATAAAGATTCGCTTCTTTCTCCGCGCGCTTCATCATAATTGCGGCAATACATGCCCTTAGTGCATCATCTTCCAATTCCAGCGGCGCGCCAAAAAATGAAATTATCGCATCTCCCTGATACTTATCTATAGTTCCTTTTTGTTCAAGAATAATATCGCTCATGGTAGAAAGATAGTAATTTAATAAATCTATTAACTGTTCCGGTTTTAACGCTTCCGCTATGTGGGTAAAGTTTTTTACATCGGTAAACAATGCCGTCATGTGGCGGTTTATTCCGCCAAGCTGAAGCCGCGTAGGATCGCTTACAATTTCTTCTACCACATCTTCCGAAAGGTAGGTGGAAAAAGCCCGCCGCAGATTATTGTTAAAGTATTGCAGTTTGCTGTGGGCTTCTTCGATATTACGAATCAATGTTATTGTTTCTGTAATATCCTGAATTAAAATGATCCACCCTTGAGTTGTGCCGGCTTCGGAAACAATCCTGTTTTGCCAGCTTGAATATATTTTATCCGGCTTGTGGGGCAGCGTAAATTCCAATTCCCGCCGCTTCGTAGACACATCGTATTTACGCATAACATACTCGCCCCGTTCCACCTTTTCCATAACATTCGTAATTGCCGCAGGCCAGTGTTCCAGCGATAAAATGGAAGAACCTTTTTGATACTCGCTTAAACCGGGAAACAATTCCTGGGCATTTTTATTGGAGCCCGTATACGCCATGCTCCAGTCAAGGACGATAAAGGCATCCCGAATTAGATCCAAAGTAATGGCATGAGCCCTGGGCGCAAGATCAAACATATCGCTTCGTATAACATTATAGAAAAAGATAAAATTGGAAAGGATCATTACAAAAGCGGTAAAGTTTATTCCCGCAACAGCTGTCTTAAAAAAGAACGAAAGAGCAACATAACTGAAATTTGCAATTAAAGGAGCAAGCGCGCTTACCAAAAGAAGAATAAGGGCAAAACGCCTGCCCCGGCTTTGTTTAATAATACTGCGAAACAAAATTATACAGGAAAGGATTATGCAAAAAAGCGGATAAAAAGCTCCAACCAGATACAAAGGACCCGGCTCTACAGTCATGCCCAATATTGGATTTGTGGGATCGTATGAATAACTGCTGTATAAAAGATTGTGATGATCAAAAGTTAAAGCAATGGTATAAAAAAGAACCGGTACTATTAAAAGGGGGGCTTGGTAATATTTTTTTGTTACACGAATTTCGCAGTAATCGGCAACAAAGAAAAGAAACAGGGGAGACATAAAACAACCCCCGGCATACATAATCTTTATTGCAATGATTCCTCCTCCCAGGCTTCCGCAGCTTATTTCGATAAAGTAACCCAGAGTATAGACAAATATGGCAACAACACAATAAATAAAAGCAAACCGCTTTTCGCTCCGGCAGCGTTCTAAGGTAAAAACAATCATGTAGATCGAAAGAGCAAGAGAAGCAAAAACCAGAATCTGTATAATAAAATGAACCATATAATCGTATTATAGTCATACAAGCTGCCTCTGGCAATATCTATAAATAAATTTTGTTTAATTAAGAATCGCTGCCAGTTTTGCGTCTTCTCCATCCGATAATTCTCCCGGCAGAATAACCGGATGCTCCGGCGTTGGCGGCAGGAGAAAGCCCGCTTGCAGGAATTTGTCAAAAAGGGCAGCCCATGTTTTGAGCGAAGGTGTTTCTTTTAGAGTAAGGTAAATGCTTTCCCGCCGCCAGGGGCTGGTGTCCGCTTTCAGAGCTTTGTAAGTATTTGGCAGCTGCGGGTATTCTCTCTCTGGAGCGGCGGCTATTATGTCGTAAATTCCCCGCGTTGCCGCTGCCAACAAAACCGGCGGAAAAATATCGTCCGGCGGCAAAGAGTTCAACTTTTCTTCGCTTAGAGATGCGGCTGCGCAAAGACCAACAGGCAATCCATTATGCCAGTTTTGTATGCCGGGAAGAACCGGAACAAAAATTGGATTTTTAGTTTTTTCTGTAAATGGCCGCCAGAGATCGGCATTAAGTTCCGGCGGCGGTGCGGAATAAATGCGAAAATAATAATCAGGCAATAGTTTGGACAACGCTTTTAGAAAACGCCCTTCCGTAAAATGCGGCAGGGGCGCATACAGACCTCGGCTGGCTGTATTTTTAAGTTCGCGCAGAAAATTTGGCGGCGTATGTCCCAGCAATGCCGCACCGCCATTAAGCCAAAGATCTATAAGGCGGCGATTATCCTGTGTATAAAGCCGATACCCTCTAGCGCGGAGAATATAAGGAACTTGTTTTAACAATGGGAAACTATTATTCATTTTTTAATTGTACATTGTAAATTGATAATAGTTAACCGTATTAGTCGTCTCCAATTTTTTCGAACTTATGGCTAAGTTTTTCGCTGTTAAAAAAGGTTTCTTTTCCATTGTCAAAACGAACATAAACAACGGGTCCTTCGGCGCTGTCTTTTATTTTTACAACCCCTCCATGACCATGATATTCATGAGATACCCTGTCTCCGCGTTTGTAACCGGCAATATCTTCCAGTTTGTTATCGTCGTTTAATTTAAATGCGTTGTAACTGCGGACAGGAGTGCGGGTATAACCTGCTGTTTGATCCATTATTTGCAGACAGCTTTTGTCAATTTCGCTTAGGAACAAGGACGGTTTTGCCAGCTCGCTTTCTCTGTACATTCGCCGTTTTTTGCAGGAAGTAATATACAATTCATCCATTGCGCGGGTTGCGCCCACATAAAACAGGCGGCGTTCTTCTTCCAGTTCATCGCCTTTTTTATCGTCTCTTGGAAAAATTCCCTGTTCAAGACCTGTCATTATTACGCGCTTAAACTCCAGTCCCTTGGTATTATGAAAAGTAATCAGCGTTACAGCATCTTGCTGCTCATTGGACGAATCTTCCATAGAGCGGTCTAGCTCTATATCTTCCAAAAAATCTATAAGCCCTTCTATACTTGGTTTGTATCTGCTTGCTGTATTTACCAGTTCATTTAAATTGTCAAGCTTCGAATTTCCGGCAACTTCGTCCTGCTCCTGATGATATTTTGTAAGCCCTGAATTATTGACAAGCTGAGTAACACAAACCGACAAACCTTCTCTTGCCGTAAGAATATCTTTTTTTCCTCGTGTTGGGGTATTTGTGCAGGAGTGTATGTTTTTTTCGTCCAGATATTTTTTGCCGTCATCTATTACTTTAAGAAACTCATCCAATCCCTTGCGGGCTTTTGCAGACAGCTCTATATTTTTGCCTGCTTCCAGTAAATTGCCGTCATTGTAAATTGCCGTATCAACTATTTTATCGATAGATACAGCACCAATAGCCCTTGCAGGTTTGTTCACAACACGGCGGAAGGCAATTTCGTCACGCGGGTTTACAAGCAGCGCAAGAAGGGCAAGCGCGTCTTTTATTTCTTCTCTTTCGTAAAATTTTAACGAGCCTACAACACGATAGGGAATTCCTGAGCGCAGAAAAAATGTTTCGAACCCAAGCGACTGCGCATTGGTGCGATAAAGGATAGCCCAATCCGACCAGTTTGTTTCTTTCTTTTTTACGGAGTTTAGAATTTTATCTGCGCAGAATTTGGTTTCTTCGTCCTGGTTAGACAGATATATCAGTGCCGGCAGACTGCCATTGCCTTTTTCCGCGCGGAGAGTTTTTCCCAAACGGCCTTTATTGTTGTCAACAACAGAAGATGCCGTCTGTAATATAGGCGAGGTAGAGCGGTAATTACTTTCCAGGCGAACAATATCCGCGCCGGAAAATTTTTCCGGAAATTCTAAAATGTTTTTTACCTCTGCGCCGCGGAATCGGTATATAGATTGATCATCATCGCCTACAACGCATACATAAGTTTCCGGTCCGCACAATTCTTTTAATAAATGAAACTGCGCAACATTCGCATCCTGATACTCGTCTACCATTATTACTTTAAAACGATCATGGAAACGCCGGGCAACTTCGGGATAAGCGCGAAGAATTTCTACAGGTTTTATTATTAAATCGCCGAAATCCACATTGCCAATTTGTGTCAGGCGTTCTTCGTAGCGGGCATAATATTTGCGGAAATCTCCCTTGCTGTCTATTTGCGCAAGCAGAGGGTCGCAAGAAGTTAGGAAATAATCTTTTGCACGAGAAATGTTATAGGCTATATGTTTAACTTCCGCTCTGGGTTTGTCTTCTATTATGCCGTATAAAAGGGAAATAGCATCATCATCATCGTAAATAATAAAATTTGGATTAAGACCGGCAAGGCTGCCATTGCGCCGCAAAAACCATGCGCCAAAAGAATGAAAGGTTCGCAGCATTGCATCTTCGGCAAGGGGCTCTATTTGTTTTGCTCGTTCCGCCATTTCCCTTGCCGCTTTGTTGGTAAAAGTTACCGCCAAAATAGAGCGGGGGTCCAGCCCCTGTTCGCGGATAAGCCACGCAATCTTTGTGGTAATTACCCTTGTTTTGCCGGAACCCGCTCCCGCCAGTATCAACAGGGGTTTGCCTGTGTGCAGGACAGCCCGGCGCTGTTCATCGTTAAGAGGTTCCAGATAAGCGGGGAATACTTCGCTCATGGTTTATGATAGCACATATATACATAAAAACTTAATAGCGGATTCACTCGATTTCTTTTACTTCCAAATCGAAGCCGCGTCGTGCGATAACCCTGCATGGAACAAGCGTCCCAAGCTGTGGTTTTGTTCCGTTTATATCCGTACCAACCATTACCGCAGAGCCGTCAATTTCCGGGGCATGGCAGTAGAGTCGTCCAAGATAAAATGTTTCGCTGTCTTTGCCTCCTTCGATATGTTCTTCTATTAAGATAACTCTTTTTTGTCCGGTAAAACGATCCATGTTTTTTTCTGTGATAGGAACTTGCCGTTCTTCTATCTTTTGTTTTCGTGCGGCGGCGGTGGATTTTGGAACTTGCCCTTTCATCGAAAACGCCGGGGTATCTTCTTCGCGCGAATAGGCAAAACATCCAAGCCAGTCTAGCTGAGCTTTTTGCTGGAAATCCAAAAGCATGGCAAAGTCTTCTTCTGTTTCGCCGGGAAAGCCCAAAAGAAATGTAGAGCGGATTACAGCGTGCGGTAACCGTGCGCGAATGGTTTGGATCAATTTTAAATATTGCTCCGCATTTCCCCGCCGGTTCATAGCCGCAAGTATTTTGCCTGAAGAATGCTGAAACGGAATATCAAAGTAGGGCAGAAACCGCTGGTCTTTTTCCATTAAGTCAAGAATTTTTAATGGAAAGTGATCCGGATGAATATACAATAAACGAACCCAAAAATGCCCTTTTAATTTAGAAATTTCCTTAAGTAAATCCGAAAGCGATGCTGCACCTTGACGATCTTTTCCAAAAGCCCCAATGTCTTGCCCGATTATACACAACTCTTTAATTCCGCGGGCTAAAAGAGCGCGACATTCTTTTACAATTTCGGGAATACTTCGGCTTTTTAATCTGCCCCGAATAAGCGGGATTGCGCAATAAGAGCAGTTGTTGTTACAGCCTTCGCTTATTTTTACATAGGCGGAACCGGGTAAAGAAAGAAGCGGCCTGTCTCCGGGATTTTTTCTGACTACACTGGAGCCGGCAGGCTTATGGTTAAAAATTTTACCGGCAGCTTCTGTAATTCCCGTAACGGCAACCCCAAAAAATCCGTCCGCTTCCGGCAAACTTTCTTTTAATTCTTTTTCGTATCTTTGGGCAAGACAGCCCGCAAGGAGTATTTTTTTGCCGGGGCAGGTTTTACGCCATTCAAGGACGGCATCTATCGATTCCTGTTTTGCGCTTTCTATAAATCCGCATGAGTTTACGATTATTAAATCTGCATCTTCGGCTTCCTGCGAACATACCCACCCTTCCGTGTTTAGAAGGGACATCATGTTTTCCGCATCGACTTGATTTTTTACACAGCCAAATGGATCGATATAGTAACGCAATATTTTACGAACCGGATTCTAGCCGAATTAAAACAAGGCGGTATTGGTTGTTGTCGTCTCTTACCCATCGGATATCCGCTACAACAACTTCGCCGGCTCCGCCAAGTTCTACGGGATATGTTCGGCCTCCGCCAATAACCTGAAACCTTGCAGCTTGTGCATTGGATGTCCAAATGCGAATTCCGTTCTGAGCCTGAACGCTTCGTTCATCGCCGCGCTGAAAATAGTGCTGGCTTTTTTCTCTGCGATCTCTTTCGTTAAGGACTTCCCAGCGGAACATACTGTACCCCTGAGATACAGTCTGCAAGGTAAATGGGTACGCGCTTACAGAAGCGGGAATAATTGTTTGGCTTACAGAGCTTACAGTGTTTATTGTAAATGGAACAGCTTGTTCTGTATCTACTGTTGCTGCGTCAAATACTGCTACAGAGTCCATCATAAAAAAATGAAGCAAAGCACCCATATCGGGATTGTTTTTTGCAAAATCCGCAACAGTTACGCGCAATTCAGGAACACCATTATTGTTAAGATCTATATTTGCTTCCTGGCTTAAATCCAAAATTACAGAGCCGCCGGGAGTGCGAATTGTTACGGTTTCGCCAATGTTAAAAAGCTCCAGTTTATACATATTGCTGTCCAGCGGAATAAGAACAGCGTCGTTTTTGTAAAAACGCCTTTCCATGGAATTGCCTTCCATCATGTATTCCGCAGGAATGCGTACATTGGTACTTGAGACAGTATTTTGCTTTCTGTTAATAATTAAATTGTAAACACCCCATCCCGACAAACCGACAACGGCAAGTATCAATATAGCCGGAATTAGAAAGGACGGCATTCTTGGCGGATGTCTAAGAAGCTGTTCTACCGGAACAGGCTGCTCCTGGATTTTAAGCGTTCTGTAAAGACCAACTGTTTTTTGAACATCAAGATCTAAAAAAGAACTGTAATTTCGTATAAAGCCAATAACATAAGGTTCGCCGGGGAAAACATTAAAATTTTCAGTTTCCAGCGCTTCTATATAACGCGCCGTAATATTTGTTTCGCGGCTTACCTGATCTATAGTAAGCCCTTTTTCCATTCGAGTCGATTTTAGTTTTTCTCCCAGAGATTCCATAATTTTCCTGTCTCCTAATTCTGATCCCTGAAAAGGAAATTGTTAAATATATTTGCTGTAGCCGGAGGATCGTATAAAAACCGCTGCGAGGGAATACCCTGATTTGTTTTTATATTTGTAAAATCAAAAACCACCATGCTGTCTGCTATTGTACGGCCTTCCATGCGGCGAATAATTCTTGTTTCCGGGTTTATGCTTAAAATTATTTCTGTAAAACCTTCTGCGGCGGAATTTCTTCTAAGACGCAGTTTTATAACTCTTTCCGAATTGCTGCTGTCCAGCGGAACCGGCTCTGGACCGGTAACATAGGAAGGAGTATAATTGCGCCTAAGCAAGGTAAGCCCCTGAGTTGTTGCAGCCTGCTGCCCGCCTCTTCTTCTGTTGATAGTTTGATTCAGCGTTACCCTGTGTTCCGGTAAATAGACAGTAAGCAGCTCGCCGTTAAAAACAATCTTTTGCTCTGCCGGCCGCGAAAAATCGATTCGTAAAAAAGACGGAGACAGAAAACTTATGACACCTGCCATATCGGAATTGCCGGAACGGATAGCGATATTTGCTTCGTAATCCCTTATAGTTGCGTATTTTTCCGACACCAATTCCAGGTATCTTCCGGCTGTAACTATTTCCTGTCCATAAATTGTGCCTGTAATGCACAATATTGATAGAATAAACAGGGAAATCCTGTATTTTGTCACGGTTTACCTCGATTTCTACTTAATAATGCTATTGTATCGATTTATGTAAAAAATTGCAATAGCGGCCAACGGGAGTCGAACCCGCGTCACGAGCTTGGGAAGCTAGGGTAATGCCGTTATACGATGGCCGCTCGAACCAGTGATCCTGGGCTGAATCGAACAGCCGACCTGCCGCTTAGGAGGCGGCCGCTCTATCCACTGAGCTACAGGACCTATGCCCTAGATTATCACCCCTGTTAAGTAGTGTCAATGTGATTTTTACAGCGCTTTTGCCGTTTCAGAGTCCATAAATTTATGTAGATTTTTTATTATATTGATGATATACTAAGAATAGAAAATTAATTTTTATGGAGGATTTTATGAAAAGATTTTTTCTTGCAGCTTTTCTTGTAACAGCAGTTTTTGCGCCTGCTCTTTTTGCGCAGACAAGAACCCCGGTAACTTTACCAGATACTGTAAGGGGTGCATGGGGAAAAGGTATCAGGTGTACCATTACAGCCCCTAACATTCTTGGTGTTCGCGGAAGTACAGCCAACGATGTCGATCAAATTAACATGAACAACATTCCGTTTAGCGGAGCGCAGACTTTGGTGGTTGTTGTTAAATCCATGAGCGGCAGATTCCCCTGGGAAGGCGGCAAAATGTACGGTTTAACAGTAAACAATAAACAGATTGTTCCGGAAGGAAGAGTCGTTACAGATCACATGATTGTTGGTCCCATGACTGTCGGCGAACCATTGAGATTTTCATTGGCAGGTGTTACCGGGGCAACTATCAATATTGGTTTAAGAGTTTACTCAGGCGCTCAGTACGAGCTTGAATTCTGGTACGAATAACAAAAATGGGAGTGCCCAAGAAGTTCTTGGACACTCCCAATCATGCAATACTACTAAATTACGCTCCCAATAATCCTTTCGCTTTTTTTACAAAACTGCCGACATCAAGTCCAAAACGATCAACAAGATAATCTTGAGTGCCTACCTCGCCGAACTCGTCGTTAATGCCAATACGGGCAAACTTACAGCGGCAGCCTTCTTCCGCAAGGATTTCCGCCACCGCGCTTCCAAGACCGCCGGCTATCTGGGCATTTTCCGCGCTAATTACGGCGCGCACTTTGCCTGCCTGTTCAAGGATTGTATTTTTATCGATAGGTTTAAGCGAAAGTACATCGATTACTCCCGCGTTTATTCCCTGCTTGGCAAGTTCTTCGCAAGCTTCCAGCGATTGGTTTACCATAAGGCTGCCAAGCGCGACAAAGCACAGGTCTTTTCCTTCTTTTAAAACCTTGGCTTGCCCGAATTTGAATTTTTCGTTTTCGTTGTAAATAACGGGGACGGGTTTTCGCGGGAAACGAAGATAGTGGCATCCGTAGTCTTCCGCCATCTGGCGTACGAATGCGGCGCAGGAATAAAAGTCGGACGGTTCTAGAATGGTTAAACCGGGGACAACCCTCATTAACGCAAGGTCTTCGAACGGCATATGGGTTCCGCCGTTCATTGCGGCAGTTACGCCGGGGTCTGTGCCTATCAATTTTACATTAAGTTTTGCATAGTTTGCAGAAAGAAAAAATTGATCATAAACACGGCGCGACGAAAAACAGCCAAAGCTTGCCGCAAACGGAATTTTTCCCAAAGTGGAAAGCCCTGCGGCAACACCCACCATATTTGCTTCCGCTACACCGCAGTTAATGTGGCGGTCGGGATATGCTTTTTTAAAAGAACCCGTATTTGTACAGCTCATTAAGTCTGCTTCCAGAACTACTATATTTTTATTTACTGCGCCCAACTCTACAAGAGTATCGACATAGGCTGCTCTAATTTCTTTTTGTTCCGACATGATAACCTCTATTTAATATATTCGAATATGAAGCAACGCTTCGTGATTATTCACCCTGTTCCAGTTTTGCAATGGCTTCTTTGGCTTTTTCCATATCAAAGACCATGCTGTGGTTTTTCTCTATACCTTCTGCAAAGAAAACGCCCTTGCCCTTGGATGTATGCATAATAATCATGGAGGGTTTTTCTTTTTCCGCCTGCGCTTTTTCTATAGCGGCATCCAAAGCGGCAATGTCGTGCCCGTCAACTTCCTGAGTAAACCAGTTAAACGATTTCCATTTGGCAGCAAGGTCGTCCAGTTCCATGATGTCTTTTGTATAGCCGTCCAACTGCTGTTTGTTGTAATCGGTAAAGGCAATTAAATTGGAAAGTTTTTGATGCCCCGCAAAAAGAGCGCCTTCCCAAATTTGCCCTTCGTTGGACTCGCCGTCGCCAATGATCGTATAAACAGTGGAAGATTTTTTATCGATTTTTAAGCCAAGCGCAATGCCAAGGGCAGCGGAGAAACCCTGTCCCAAAGATCCGGTTGTCATATCAATACCCGGGGTTTTGTTGCGGTCGCAATGGCTTGGAAGGCTGGTTCCGCCCTTGTTCAGAGTTTTAAGCCAATCCATTGGAAAAAATCCTTTAAGGGCAAGAGTCGCGTACACGGCAGGACCGGAGTGACCCTTAGAAACTATAAGTTGATCCCTGTCTTCCCAGCGGGGATTTTTTGGATCGATTTTCATGCGGTGAAAATACAACAGGGCCAAAAGGTCTGTAATAGACATTGACCCCCCGATATGACCTGATCCTAAAGTTGCAATTTCTTCGATTGTTAATTTGCGGATTTCTTTAGCCTGTTTTTTTAAGTATTGTTCGGTTTCTTTGTCCATAATGTCTCCTCGTTTTAGTATTATAACCTATGTAAGTATGTAAATCAACTTAAAAAACAAAGCTAGTGTTAATACGCAAGGTATCGGACACTAGCTCTGTTGTTTGTGATTTTTATAAAGATTTTATAATCCCAGCAAATAGCTGTTTAGTACATTTTCCAGGTATTCTTGCTTGCCGCTTGTAAAGCCTGTTCTGCCGTAGCCGGCTTTTGTGCCGATGTCGGCAAGCTGTTCAAGGGTAAGTCCGCCGCTGGAGAATTTTGCGCCGTCGCCGCTTGTAAAGGATGCATAACGATCTTTTACAAAGTTGGAGATTGTTCCGTCGTCAATCATTCGCTGGGCAATTTCCAGGCCAACTGCAAAGACATCCATGCCGCCAATATGAGCAACAAATAAATCTGCAGGATCAACCGAGTTTCTGCGTATTTTTGAATCAAAGTTAAGTCCGCCTTCTTTGAAGCCGCCAATTTTAAGAATTGTGTACATTGCCATTGCGCTTTCGTAGTAGCTCATTGGGAATTGGTCTGTATCCCAGCCATTCATGGGGTCTCCGCGGTTGGCATCGACAGAACCAAAGAATCCGGAGACAGCCGCTGTTTCCAATTCGTGCGCAAAGTCGTGTCCGGCAAGTTCTGCGTGGTTTGCTTCGATATTCATGCGGAAATCTTTGTCCAAGCCGTAGTGGCGCAAGAAGCCGATAACGGTTTCTGTGTCAAAATCGTATTGGTGTTTGGAGGGTTCCATTGGTTTTGGTTCGATATAAAATACGCCTTTGAATCCCTGTTTGCGCGCATAGTCTCTTGCCATTATAAGGAAGCGTCCAAGATTATCTTTTTCGCGTTTAAGATCGGTGTTAAGCAGACTCATGTAACCTTCGCGTCCGCCCCAGAATGTATAACCCGAACCGCCAAGTTCGATAGTTGCGTCGATAGCGGCTTTTACCTGGGTTGCCGCAAGAGCGACAACTCCGAATTCGGGGTTGGTCGCCGCACCATTCATAAAGCGCGGATGGCTAAAAACATTTGCTGTTCCCCAAAGAAGTTTTACGCCGGTTTCGCCCTGAAGTTTTTTTGCTTTGGCGACAATTGTCTGAAGATTTTTTTCGCTTTCTGCGGGATTTTCGCCTTCGGGAGAAATGTCTCTGTCGTGGAACGCCCAGAATTCTGCGCCAATCTTTGTAAAGAATTCAAAAGCTGCATCCATTTTATTGTTTGCCGCTTCCATCTTGCAATTTACGCCTGCCGACCACGGAAAAACATGAGTGCCGGGACCAAATGGGTCGCCGCCGTCTCCGCAAAAAGAGTGCCAGTAAGCGATAGCAAAGCGAAGATGATCTTTCATCTTCTTGCCGCCGATAACCTTGTCCGGATCATAATACTTAAACGAAAGAGGGTTTTTACTCTTTGGTCCTTCGTATTTAATTTTTTGGATCCCGGGGAAATATTCTTTTGCCCCTACGAAATAGTCTGCCATAACAGCCTCCGTTAAAATAGTTTATTTATATAAAGGACTTAATGCCTCTAAATACTTGGAATATACCGCGTATGCTTTATTGTATTCTGCAACGCTCTTGCTGTCCGGTTTAATTGTTGCGCCTAATGTAACATGCTTGTCCGCCAAATCTTCTATGGAGACTTTTTCTCCGTTGGTTTGCTTTAAGCACCACAATGCCTGAATTGCCCCGCCCATTGCGGCAGCTTCCGAACCTGTTAACATTCGTATTGGCAGGTTTGTAATATTGGCTACAATACTCTGCCACAGCGGGCTTTTAGAGCCGCCGCCGGTAAGCCGGATTTCTTTTGCCTTAAAGCCCAATTCCTTAAAACCGTCAAGACCGATTCTCATGCCGAATATTGCGGATTCAAGTGCGGCGCGGGCAAGATTTTCTGTTTTAAAATTACCTGCCGTTATGCCGTTAACGCTTGCCCGTCCGTTGGGCAGATTGGGAGTGCGTTCGCCGTTAAAGAATGGCAGAACAACAATGCCATTTGCGCCAATCGGAGATTTTCCGGCAGTGTTGTCAAAATCTTTTACTTCAAAGTTAAGCAGGGTGCGGAACTCTTCGCTTGCTACTGTGCAGTTCATTGTGCAAAGAAGAGGCATCCAGCCGCCCGATGAAGAACAAAATGCCGCAAGGTTTCCGGTAGGATCTATAACCGGAGTTTTGGAAAAACCAAAAAGTGTTCCGGAAGTACCAAGGCTCATTGTAAGATATCCGTCGCGGACAATGCCCGTGCCGATTGCGCTCATCATATTGTCGCCGCCGCCGGAAGAAACAAGTACGCCTTCGTTTAAGCCGTAAAGATCGGCTGCCGCCTTGTTTACCCTGCCTGCCGGTTTATCGGAAGTTGTAAGCGGCGGAAGATATTTTTCTATAACAGGATCGATTAACTTACAGACAGCGGACGACCATTTGCGCTCGCGGACATCGAAAAGAGCAGTGCCGCTTGCATCGCCGTATTCAGCCCAGTATTCGCCTGTTAATAAAAAGTTGATGTAATTGTGGGGAAGCAGAATATGCCGAAGTTTTTCGAATGCCTTGGGTTTATTTTTTTTAAGCCACAAAACCTTGGGGGCAGTGTAGCCGGGACGCATTGGAAGGCCGGCTTTGGCAATAAGTTTTTTTTCGCCCCCTGCTGCTTTGGTTATTTCGTCACATTCGGCTGTTGTAGATGTATCGCACCAAAGTTTGACATTGTAAACAGGTTTGCCTTTTTCGTCCAGCGGGACAAAACCGTGCTGCTGACCGGAAACGCCGATAGCTTCTATGGTTTTTTTGATTTTTGTATCGATTTTGCTAAAACAGGTTTTTACGACAGCATCGTACCATTCGGCTTTTTGCTCTCTTGTTCCGTCATTGTTCGCTATTATATCCACAGGAGCCGAAGATTGGGCAACAACGGTCTTTTTATCAAAATCATAGACAACTATTTTACAGCTCTGGGTTCCCAGATCTATTCCGCATACGGTTTTCATAATTCAATGTCTCCTTGTCAGTCTTTTTACTATTATATGGGATCTTTGACAAATTGTCTATTGAATTTGAAAATATCAGTATGTTCTATTTTAATTAATCCGTAAAAAAGTGAATATAGGACAATTTGCAGCCGGTTTTTTAACCCTGTTTTCCGTTTAATTCCGGCAAGGCAATTTTTGATACTTCCGGGGCTATAATTCAGGTATTTTGCTATTTCTTCGTCCGAAAGCCCCTTGGCAATTTCGGTAATAATACAGCGTTCTATGGGGGAAAAAACCAAATCGCTATGACCCAAATTTATTACCTGCCCCGGAAACTGCTTAATGAATGTAATCGTATCCAACGCCCTGCTTGCAATTGAAGCACTGACAAAGTATCCGCCCAAATTTACTATTTTTACGACAGGGACTATTTTGTTCATATCCGCTTTTTTCAGCAAAAAACCTGAAATTCCGGATTTAAGAGCTTTACCGGCATAATCATTATCGTCCCTATCACATATCATCATAATGGATGTATTCGGCGATCTTCGGTGTATGATAGGAGCAAGGATGGGAGCGTCTGCTCCGGGCGGTTGTAAATCAAAAATAAGGACATCAGGTTTTAATCTTTCCGATTTTATTATTGTGTTGAATTCATCACATTCTACACCTGCTACGCTAAAATCCTTCTGGGTTGATACGGCGGTAAGTATACACTCCCGGTCTGTGTCATCTTTGGCAGCAATAAGAATGTTAATATTTTCTCCCATATATTTAAAAAATAAAAATAACCATTTGTGAAGTCAAGGAAAATCTGTAAAAAATTTTATTTTTTTGTGTAAAAGAAGGGCAAATACATCTTTGAGAATATTCTTCTTTAGCTTATCGGCAATGAGTGCGCAGCAATTTTGTAAGAATATTTTGCATTTCTTGGCATGATTTTAATAATCATATTGTTATATTCCAATTCTTTTTTTATTTTTATTGATCTATCTGATAAGAGCAGTATTATATTTGTATGATTACAAAGATTAGCAAGGAGTTTTTTATGAAAAATTTTATCAAATTAATCGGGATTGTCTTATTTATTACGGCAATCGTATTCTCGTTTACCGGCTGTCCTCCTGAACCTAGCACCGGCGGTGGTGGCGGCGGCGGCGGCGGTGGTACTACTGGTTCTGGTAATGACGGCTCTAGTATGGAAAAAGCCATCCTGCTTACTTCAAATGTATGGGCAAAAGGCAATATTCCTGCTTCTAGTTTTAATCAATGGTTTGTTTTTACGGCTACCACCGCAACACAGTATATACATTTTAATAACAGCGGCGCTTTAATAGATGTCAATGTACAAATTGTTGACAACAGCGGTGAAATAGTAGGAGCGAGTCAATCAAACCTTTATGGCACTGCATTAAATAGTCGTACATCTCGGACATTAGTACCCGGTCAAAAATACTACATTAAGGTATGGCCATATGGCAGTGGTAGTGGTACTTACCACCTTTTATTTAACACATCAACCACAGCCCCTGTTTTTACATGGTCTGCACCAGTCAATGCCGCATCGCTTACAGCAGGCATATGGAAAGATGGAAGCATTCCAGCTGCATCTATATATAGTGGTGATTGGTATGTATTCCAAGTTACTGCCGGAAGCACATACCGCATTTGGTGGAATGACTCCGGACAAGGCAATGGCATGAAAACTCAAGATATAGTTGTAACTGCTTTTAACGCGAATGGAACTAAAAGATTTACCAATGCTGATTCCGCATGGAATTCAAGCGCTACTTTTACTCCCACTGCGAACGGTACAATTTATCTACATGTAAACGCAACTGCAACACCCGGCGGAACTTACGGCATTGTTTATACTGTAAATAACAGCGTAAAACCTGTTACGCCCTTTGTTCCTCCCTCTGCAACTATGCTTACTGCCGGCACATGGGTAAATGGAGCAATTACCACTTCCGGCGGCGAAGCCTGGTATTCGTTTGAAGCTGCTGCCAGTACAACATACAGAATTTGGTGTAATGGTTCGACTGGTGATGGTACTAAATCGCTTAATGCGAGGGTAAGTGCATGGTATGCTAACGGAAACAATATTATTACTAACGAAAATATTCCATGGAATTCACCAACAACATTTACCCCCGCCTCTGGAGGTACGATTTATTTAAGGGTAATCGCATCTGCCGGCACCGGCACCTTTGGTATTGTGTTTACTGCTGCTGATAGTGAAAAACCTGCTGCACCCATAGCTCCTCCCGATTCTACTGTTTCGCTTACTGCCGGCATATGGGCGGATGGCGAAATAACCTCAGCTTCCGGCGGTGAAGCTTGGTATTCATTTAATGTTACTGCTGGTACAGCATACAGCCTCTGGTTTAATAACTTGAGCTTTGGGAATGGGATAAAAACATTGAATGCTAATATACACGGTTGGTATGCTAATGGAACAGAAATTTTTGTCATTACTAATACCTCATGGGCAACGGCACGCTCTATTGCTTCTACGATGG
This sequence comes from Treponema sp., assembly GCA_031286205.1. GTDB lineage: Bacteria > Spirochaetota > Spirochaetia > Treponematales > Breznakiellaceae > WQXQ01. The sequence continues at coordinate 132,749 of JAITUR010000003.1, read as the reverse complement.
AAGACACTATTGTGTATATTAGGGTAACTCCGGTTACTTCCGCTCAAACCGGCACTTTTGGCATTGTTTATGGCGAACAAGGTACCACTAGACCTGATGTGCCCGTTAGCCCTGCCAATCACACCCCGCTTAGTTCCGGTATATGGGTGGATGAAACAATTACTGCTTCTGCCGGTGAAATCTGGTACTCGTTTAATGCTGATACTGCCGGTACAACATATCGTGTCTGGTTGAATGGTAATAATGCAAGTGCTTCAAATAATGGTAATGGTAATGGGATTAAAACATTGAATGCTAACATACGCGGCTGGTATGCAAACGGGGCGGATGCTTTTGCCAGCACTAATGCCTCCTGGGGTACAGCACGATCTATTACCCCCACTGCAGACCAGGTTGGTTTGGTGTATATTAGGGTAACTCCGGTTACTTCCGGTCAAACCGGTACCTTTGGTATTGTCTACACTGCTGCTGACAGTGTAAGGCCTGCTGCGTCCTTTTCTCCGCCTAATCCTACTCCAATTTATTTCAACCAATGGGCAGATGGTGAAATTACCGCCGCTTCCGGCAACGCAATTTGGTATTCGTTCTCTGTTGAAAGCGGAACAACATACCGCATTTGGTGGAATGACTCTTATCAAGGTAGCGGAAAAACACTGGATGTAAGTTCAACCGCTTATTACAGTGATGGAACTATTATTTTTAACAATGTTGACTCTGGGTGGACAACCCCACAGAATTTTACTTCAAATCAGAATGGTACGGTGTATATCAGGATAACTCCGTATATTCTTGGTCAAACCGGCACCTTTGGCGTTGTGTGGAGTACCGATACTGTCAGACCGTCATTGTAATTACGGTACTATGAAATATTCAAAGCGCAGCGGGTTATCCTGCTGCGCTTTTGAATTTCTTTTTGGCTATACCGACAACTTCGCTGCCTTCATCCCAAGCGGTGCAGATTTATTGAAAAATAATAGTCTTTTGCAAGTATTCCCGCCCAAACACTTCTTCCAATATTCAAGCGGCTTATCTTAAAAACCTCCAATATCCCATAGCGCCCCTGCTAGGCATATAATCGATTTTTCTCTAAAATATACATACATAAACAAAGAAAAAACGAGGAAAAAATGGCAAGAAAAGGGAAAATTGAAATAAATAGAGAAATGTGCAAGGGATGTCTGTTATGTATCCGCGCATGCCCGCTGAAAGTATTGGAAGTTGATACAGAACACAATTCTTCCGGCTCGTATCCGCCAAAAGTGGTTCTGGAAGAAAAATGTATTGCCTGCGGAAACTGTTATGAAGTGTGCCCCGATATTTGTATCGAGGTTTATGAACTATCTGCCTGAGTAAATATTCAGGTAAAGGATTAAACTATGAGTGAAAAAGTTCTAATGAAAGGAAATGATGCCATTGCCGAAGCCGCAATTAGGGCGGGCTGTGGCGCATATTTTGGGTATCCAATTACCCCGCAAAACGAGTTGATTGCCTACATGGCAAAACATATGCTGGAAAAAGGACGCATCTTTATTCAGGCGGAAAGCGAAATTGGAGCGATGATAATGGTATATGGCGCTTCCTGCGCAGGAGTAAGAGCAATGACCAGCTCTTCCAGCCCCGGCATCAGTTTAAAACAGGAAGGAATGTCCTACGCCGCCGGCGCCGATGTTCCGGTAGTAGTGGTAAATGTTTGCCGCGGCGGACCTGGACTTGGCAATATAGCTCCGGCGCAAAGCGATTATTTTCAGTCTACAAGGGGCGGCGGACATGGAGATTACCGCTCCATAGTGCTTGCGCCAAAAAGCGTACAGGAATGCGCCGACCACACCTACCTTGCTTTTGATTTGGCGGACAAATACCGGATGCCCGTAATTGTTCAGGCGGACGGAATGATCGGGCAAATGGTAGAAGGATTGGTTCTGCCGCCGGAAAAAGAAGCGCCAAAAAGGGACTGGACTGTCGGAAATGCCGCCGGAAGAAAGGCTCGGCATATTACATCGATAGAGCTCGTGCCGGAAAAACTGGAAGCTCAAACAAAAGAGCGTTTTAAGCGGTACGAAACAGTCAAAGCCTCCGAAATCCGTTATGAAGAAAGCGGCTGTGCCGATGCAGACCTTATAATGGTAGCTTACGGCACTTGCGCAAGAATATGCCTTGGAGCGCAGAAACTTGCAAAAAAAGAAGGCATTAAATTGGGTATTTTTAGGCCTATTACCCTGTGGCCATTTCCGCTTCAGGAATTGGGAAAAGTTATATCCCTTGGAAAACCTGTTTTAACAGTAGAGATGTCGCTGGGGCAGTTGGTCGAAGATGTAAAGCTTTCGGCTTATGAAGCAAGCCTTAATAATGCCGGAGTAAAAAGTGATATTCACCTGCTGGCTCGTTCGGGCGGAATGATCCCCACCGAAGAAGAAGTGTTTAGTAAAGCAAAGGAAATTTTGAAAAAATGAAAAAGTTATACGGACATCCTGAAAGTTTAAGGAAGATACAAACAAAGTATTGCGGCGGCTGCGGGCATGGAGTAGTGCACCGGCTTATTACCAGTGTAATAGACGAATTGGGCATCAGGGAAAAATCAATTATTACCCACCCGGTAGGCTGTTCGATCTGGGCGGATCTTTATTTTGATTTTGATTCTGTACAGCCGCCCCACGGCAGAACTCCCGCGGCGGCAAGCGCGGTTAAACGAGTGCATCCCGATCACCTGGTTATTTGTTATCAGGGTGATGGTGATATGGCGGCAATTGGAACCGCCGAAATGATCCACGCGGCTAACCGTGCGGAAAAATTTACGACAATTTTCGTAAATAATGCAATCTACGGCATGACCGGCGGGCAAATGGCTCCCACAACCCTGCTGGGGCAAAAAGCAACCACCGCTCCCGCAGGCCGCGATGCAGATGCCGCCGGAATGGGTTATCCAATTAGAGTTGCCGAGCTTCTTGCCACATTGGACGGAACCAGTTATATCGCCAGAGGCGCGGTAAACAATGCCGTAAATGTACGCAAAACAAGGCAATACATAAAAAAAGCATTCGAAGCGCAATTGTCCGGCATTGGCAGTACAATAGTAGAAATTCTTTGTCCCTGTCCCACAAATTGGACAATGGACTCTATCCAGGCAGTTGAATGGCTGGAAAAGAATATGATTCCCGCCTACCCATTGGGAGAGGTAAAAAATACACTTGGAGGCTCAAAATGACAGAAAAATCGTTTTTTGCAGGATTTGGCGGACAGGGAATCATCTCTTTGGGGCAGCTTTGGGTCTATTTTGCCATGCAGGAAGGAAAAAATGTCACTTTTTTCCCCTTTTACGGCGCAGAAAAACGCGGCGGCATTGCCCGTGCCAGTGTAATCATCTCTGACGAAGAAATTGCAAGCCCCCTGGTAACAACGCCGGACTCCGCACTCGTTATGAATATGGATTCCCTCCCTCTTTGCGAGAAAATCCTTAAAGACGGCGGCATAATGCTCATAAATTCAAGCCTTGTAAAGGAAAATCCAAGCCGAAGCGGCTTAAAAGTTGTAAAAATCGATGCTTCCGGCATAGCAGAGCAGATTGGAAATGTGGTTTTTGCCAATATGGTGGCTCTTGGAGCTATGGCAAAGCTAACGGGAGCCTTAAATTTGGCCGATATTGAAGGTGTCTTAAAGAAATTTTTTCCGGTGGATAAGCATCAGTATATTCCAATGAATATTCAGGCTATCCAGGCGGGATATAAGGCAATTTAACAAAATTTGCCAGATAATTCTTGACAGATTTTCCGGTTTTTGATATGATTATAGGATAAAAAAGTAGGAGTTCCGATGGGCTCAGTACATGAGTATAAACGGTTAGAAAATAAGCTTGTCCAAAGAATAAAAGAATTAGCTGTAATAGCGGTTGGTTTTATAGCGGGTCTTCTTAGGTCTTTTGGGCGGTTTTTAACACAGCGTTACACAATAGTTTTTGTTCCTCATTCAGAAAAAAAAGTTTACAATCTTCATGTTACTGTATTATCAATTTGCTGCTTTCTTTTTGTTTTTATCGGTATATTAGGAGCGTTTTTTTGGTACGGCGCTTCGTATTCCAGCACAATGTATAATATGGCAAACAAAGATGGGCAGCTTAGAGATTATCAAGCTTCCTTGGATCAATTCCGTGACGAAACAGCCCTTCTTCTTAGAGAGGCAAATAGTTTTCAGAGCGCTCTTTCGGAAGTTCTGGTTACAATGGGTTATAATGACAGAAGCAGGGTTGCCCAGAATACACCCGGAGATTTAAGCACATTCCTTAGTGTTGGCGAAAGCCGGGATGGTGTATTGCGGGAAATAGAAGAGATAAAACGATTGTCCAATTATTTTTCGCAGGCTAAAGAACCGATAGGCGAACTTGGCCGTTTACTTACTTCTCAGAGCGCCCTTCTTACAGAAATTCCAAGTATCTGGCCGGTTAAAGGCGGTATCGGACATATTACAATGTTCTTTGGTCAAAATGTTAATCCTATTCATGGTCAGTACTATATTCATAAAGGTATTGACATTGCTACGCACCGCTCAGGCGATCCTGTTATAGCTACCGCAGACGGACAGGTAGTAACCGCAGAGTATGCTTATGATTTTGGCAACTATGTAATTGTCAGACACAAGCACGGTTATTATACCCGTTATGCGCACTTGCAAAGATATACGGTAAGCGTTGGGCAGCGTGTTCAACAGAATGAAGTTGTTGGTTATATTGGAAGCACAGGTATTTCTACGGGTCCTCATCTGCACTACGAAGTCCACATTGGTTCGGATGTTGTTGATCCTTACAGATACATTACCATTCGTTCAAGCATGGCCAGAGGACGCTAGCAGCGTGGCTTCCGACAATTCAGGCGATTATTCAATAAATACTATTATTGGGCCCAATTCCGAATTTACCGGCAATATAGAAACCGGCGGCTTTACCCGTATAGACGGCAGTATTCGCGGAAATGTAAAAGCCAAAGGCAGAGTAGTGCTTGGCGAAAAAGCAAGAATGAAAGGCAATGTAACCGGAACAAGTATTACAATTGGCGGGGTGGTGGTAGGTAATGTTATTGCAGACGGACATCTTGTTATTCTTTCTACTGCCATTGTTGTAGGCGATATTATTTCCCGTCGTATCCAGGCAGATGACGGTTGTTTTGTTAATGGCAGAGTGGCTGTGTGTCCTACGGATGAAAACTGGACAAAAACTGTATCCGAATTCCGTGACGCACAGGGTGTAAGATCGGCATTGCCGGTGTTCCAAAAATCATATCATCCATATGGCTAAAGTTGATGCTGATAATACCTTATATATGAATCCCGCGGTTTACTCGCAGGTTAAACCGGAAAAGCAAGAATCAAGAAAAACAAAAGGGTTTTTACATACCAAGGATGTCGGCAAAAGCGATTTTTCCCGGTTATTTGATAATTTACGAGGTATAACAGCGGACGAAATTGGCCCTCTAAAAGACCTTCCTTCTTCCGAAGAAGCGGTTAATCATTTAATGGACGAAGTCCGCTCCACCGGCGATGCCTTAAAAAGCCGTCCCTTGCCGGAAGAAATAATGCGTTACAAGCAGGCGGTACGAAACTTTATAAACCATGTTGTACAGAACACTTATGCGGTAGAACATGAAGACGGGATATTAAATAAATTTAAACCGCAGTTTAAGGGCAGGCGAAATACCCCGGAAGCCGATGACTGGAAGGGATATACCAAAATTCAGGTTATAGATAAAAAACTGGAAGACCTGGCGGCCATGCTTCTTTCCGGGCAAAAAAAACAGTTGGAACTGGTTTCCAGGCTTGAGGAAATACGCGGTTTATTGATAGACTTATTGCATTAAGGATAAATATGAGCGATATAGAAGATTATGAAGATATAGAAGACGAAATACTGGAAGACGAGCCTAGTAAAGAACGCAATGTTATTACCGGGGCAGAAGCCGGCATAGAGTCCATTGCGCCGGACACCCCCATTTACCGCCTGCGTCTTTTGTATTCTCACGAAACCTTTCTTGCGGTTTACCGCGAAGATACTCTTTCTCCAAATACCTATGTAATAGTGCCCACCCGTTATGGGCGCGATTTAGCGCAGGTTATTGGCTCTGTAAGCGGGAAGCTTCCGCCTGTTTCCGAGATTGCCTGGATTGTTCGTGTCGCAACTCAGGAAGATATGGATAAAACCTGCAAAAATCATCAGTTGGAAAAGGAAGCATTTGGAATTTGTAGAAAAAAAATAGAAAACCATAAATTGGAAATGAAGCTGGTTCTTGTTCATTATCTTTTGGAAGAACCCAAAATTTTATTTTTATTTACTGCAGAGAACCGTGTCGACTTCCGGGAACTTGTAAAAGATTTGGTAAGTGTTTTTAAGATGAGGATAGAGCTTAGGCAAATTGGGGTTCGCGACGAAGCGCGTGTTACAGGCGGTCTTGGTGTCTGCGGAAGAGAATATTGCTGTAATTGTGTTTCAGATAAATTAAAGCCGGTATCGATTAAAATGGCTAAGGATCAAAAGTTGTCGCTTAATTCCGTTAAAATTTCCGGTCCTTGCGGGCGGCTTTTGTGCTGTCTTTTTTATGAGTACGGTTTTTATTGCGAGGCACAGCGCAATCTTCCCCAGGAAGGAATGCGTATTAATCATAAAGGGGAATCCTGGAGGGTTGCAGATGTTAACCCCATTACGAATCAGATAAAACTTGGAGCCGACGACGGTCGTATATTAAATATACCTGCCAGCCAATTTGAGCGGGTAGATAATTACTGGCGAGTTAAGGCGAATTAACCAAATTTTAACAATTCTTTTACATCTTCCTAACACGGATAAAATACCCTTTTAGTAAATTATACTTTAAGGAGTGAATTATGAAGATTAAGGTAATGGCATTTTTAATGGCGGTTATGGTCGCTGCAGGAGTATTTGCACAGACTATCGAAGTGGGCGGATCTACATCTGTAACACCTCTTATGGAGTTGTTTGCCACGGCGTATAAAGCGCAAAATCCCCGTATTCAGGTAAACATTAACGGAACGGGATCCGGCGATGGTATCAAAAATGCGGGCGTGCTTTATCATATTGGTATGTCCAGCCGAGAACTTACCCCCGCGGAAAAAGGGCAAGGGTTAAGGGAAGTTATTGTAGCTATCGACGGTATTGCCGTTATTGTAAACAGTAATAATCCTGTTAACAATCTTACCATCGAACAGATTCGTGATATTTACACCGGCGCAATTACCGACTGGAGCCAGGTTTCCGGCGGCGCAAAGAGCGGCAGAATTGCGGTTGTAAGCCGCGAGGAAGGATCCGGCACAAGGGGCGCTTTCGAAGAAATCATAGGTTTTCAGGGCAGGCTTGTTCGAGGCGCAAATGAATCGACAAGCACAGGCGCTATCAAAGCCGGTATTGCACAAAACCCGGATGCGATTGGTTATATTTCGCTTGGCTCGGTTGACAATACAATTAAAGCGCTTAATGTTGGAGGGGTTGAGGCTACTTCAAGAAATGTACAAAACGGCACATATAAAATTGCACGCCCGTTTATCGTTCTTACAGGAAGCAATGCTCCCCGCAATGCCACCGCTTTTGTAAGCTGGATGACAAGCAGCCGTGGACAAAGAATTGTTCGTGATAACGGCTGGATTCCTGCGCGCTAAATGAATCGAAAATTTACAGATGTTTTTTTTAAACATCTATTCAGCATTGTAGCCCTCTTTTCCGTTTTGGCATTGGGGGCTATTTTGCTGTTTGTTTTTGTACAGGGCAGTATTCCCTTTTTTACACCCACGCATTCGGGTATTCGCCTTGTTGCAGAAAGAATAGACGAACTTACAGTTAATGATATTTCTTATATAGATCATAACACTTTTATTGATATTCCAAAAAACACCGAAAAAATAACAATTAAAATTCCAATATACGAAGATTTATATGATGATTGGGACGATGATTGGGATGACGATTGGGACTGGGACAACTGGGATAGCGACGACTGGGACGATTATTACGACGACGATTTTCTGGCAGAAGATGAAAACGAAACAGAAAAAATTCTAATAGGCGAATCTTTACTGGAAATTTATATAAATTATAACGAAAAAGACCCAAAAGAAATGCTTTCTATAATATGCAGCGATGATATAGATATTTTATATCCTGAAAACTATGTAACAACTGTAAACTGGCCTGCAATTATTGCATCACTGGGAAAAAAAATACATATTATATTACCGGAGCCGGCGTACAGCCTTGGAGCATTTGTTTCCGGGCTGGAGTGGCGGCCAAGCAGAGATAAAGTATACGGCATATTCCCAATGATTATTGGAACTCTTTTGGCAAGTTTTGGTGCAATTCTTTTGGGAGTGCCAATCGCCTTGTTATGCGCTCTTTTTATGGCGGAGTTTTTAAAGCCGAAGATGGCGGCAATCTTGCGATCGGGTGTAGAGCTCCTTGCAGGAATTCCTTCTGTAGTCTACGGCTTTTTTGGCCTTATGGTAATTGTTCCCTTTGTAAGAACAACCTTTAATCTTCCGTCAGGCAATACTTTGCTTTCGGCAATTATCGTGCTTGCGCTTATGATTCTGCCAACGGTAATAACTATTGCAGAAACTTCTTTAAGAGCGGTTCCTCTTGCTGTGCGGGAAGCAAGTCTTTCTTTAGGCGCAAGCAAGATGCAAACTTCCTGGCGGGTTGTTCTGCCTCATGCAAATTCGGGGGTAATCGCCGGCGTGATACTCGGCATTTCGCGTGCGGTAGGCGAAACTATGGCGGTAATTCTTGTGGCGGGGAATTCGCCTCATCTTACAATAAATCCTTTGGCAAGTGTAAGAACTTTAACTTCTACAATAGCAATGGAGATGGGTTATGCATCAGGCAGGCACGGCGAAATGTTGTTTTCGATAGGGGTAGCTCTCTTTTCTATTATCTTGATACTTAATAGTCTTATACTGTGGTATCGCCGTAAAATGGAGCATGAATTATGAAAAAGCGAAAAATATTAGACAGTTTAATGTATGGGCTTATGACAACTGCAATGGTAGTCGTTATTATTTCATTGTTGTTTGTAATACTTTACATATTCCGCTCTCAGGCGGGGTATTTGAATTTAAGTTTTCTTACCAACGCAGAGACAGGTATTCTGCCAATGATTGTAACAACTCTTTATGTAGTATTGGTTTCCATAGCGGTTGCTTTGCCGATTGGTTTGGCATCGGCTATTTTTTTAAATGAATATTCGGGGAACTCTCCTATAATCCGCTTATTGCGTCTTGCAATAGAAACTCTTGCAGGGATTCCTTCTATCATATACGGGCTTTTTGGATTGCTGGTATTTTGCAGGATATTAAAATTAGAGCAGTCAATTATTGCAGGCGCTTTTACGCTTAGCATAATGATTCTGCCGGTAATAATTCGTACCACGGAGGAATCTTTAAAATCTATACCAAATAGTTTCCGCGAAGGTTCTCTTGCATTGGGTGCGACAAAGTTTCAGACAATTGTTCATGTAGTGCTGCCGTCTGCATTGCCGGGAATCTTAACATCGGTAATTTTGGCTATAGGCCGTGTTATTGGCGAGTCCGCTCCCGTTCTGCTTACGGTGGGGCTGTCAAAGAATTTGCCCCGCTCGATATTTGACTCCGGCAGAACGCTTACAATACATCTTTACTACCTTACAAACGAAGCAATACGCCCCGAAGATTTTGGCATTGCATTCGCAACCGCATCTGTTCTGATTATTCTTGTAATAATTATAAATACAGCAACAAAAATATTAACTGCTAATTTTAGCAGAAAAATAAGGGGATCGTTATGAGCGAAAGTAAAATAGATGTTCGCAATCTGGATCTTTACTACGGCGATTTTCATGCACTAAAAAGCATTAACTTTACTTTGGGAAGGCAGGAAGTGGCTGCCTGTATTGGACCTTCCGGCTGCGGAAAATCCACATTTGTCCGCGTATTAAACCGCATGAACGATCTTATACCTTCGTGCCGCATAACAGGCGAAATTTTAATTGACGGCGAAAATATTTACGGCAATATGGATGTTACGGAACTTCGCAGCCGTGTTGGCATGGTATTCCAAAAGCCGAATCCTTTTAATATGAGTGTGTTTGATAATGTAGCCTACGGCAAACGAATGCAGGGTGTAAAAAACAAAAATACGCTAGCGGATATTGTAGAAACCTCTCTGCGAAAAGCCGCTCTTTGGGAAGAAGTAAAAGACAGGCTTAAAAAACCGGCAGCCGCACTTTCGGGCGGTCAGCAGCAGCGGCTTTGTATTGCAAGAAGTATTGCAATGGAGCCGGAGGTTATTTTGATGGACGAGCCCACAAGCGCGCTTGACCCGATAGCGACAGGTCGTATAGAAGAACTTATTGGAGAATTAAAAAAGGATTATAGTATAATTATCGTAACCCATGCGATGCACCAGGCGTCTAGGGTAAGCGATAAAACAGCTTTCTTTTTATTGGGCGATTTAATAGAGTATAATGATACAAGGACGGTTTTTACAAACCCAAGAGATAAAAGAACAGAAGATTATATATCCGGCAGATTCGGATAATTGGGGGAGTTATGGGAACAGGAACATATTTAATAGAAGAACTGCAAAAACTCAGGCATGATATTTTGACAATGGCAACCAGGGTGGAAGAAAATCTTGGCAATGCGCTTGTCGCGCTTAAAACGGGCAACAAAGAACTTGTAAAAAAAGTACGCGAAGACGATCTAATTGTGGATGCGCTCCAGTTAAAAATAGAAGATGATGCCGCATATGTTATTGCTACCCAGCACCCTGTTGCAGGCGATTTGCGGGAGTTGGTTGCAATTTTTAAACTTACCGGCAATATAGAAAGGGTGGGCGACCATGCCGTGCATTTGGCAAAAGCCGCAAAGAAACTTGCAAAAAAAACGGAATCTCCCATTAGGGCTCAGGAAAGCCTGGAAAAGATGGCGGAAACCGGAAAGGTTATGTTTCGTGCAGCAATAAACGCTTTTATTTCTCAGGATACCAAAGCTGCCCGCGAAGCCGCCGCAATTGATAATATAATTGATGAAGAACATGGCGCTCTTACCGAAGATATTTTAAAGTTAATGAAAAAGAATCCTGATCTTGTTAAAAGCGCAATGCAAATTCTGCATACTTCTAATCAACTGGAAAGGCTTGGAGATCATATTACAAATATTTGCGAAGCAATTATTTATATGATAGAAGGCAAGCGCGAGGAATTAAATGACTAAAGCATCGATTTTAATCATAGAAGATGATCCGGAAATTCAAGAGCTGCTTTTTCATTCAATGTCCGGGGAAAACTGGATACTTTATCAGGCAAAGACAGGAGAAGACGGACTTAAAATAGCAAAAACCAAAAAAGTTAATTGTATTTTATTGGATATTATGCTTCCGGGCATTGACGGATTAAAAGTGCTAAAAAAAATAAAAGAAATAGATCAATGTAAAAATATACCGGTAATAATGACAACGGCAAAGGGCGAAGAATCGGATATTATAACAGGACTGGAACTTGGAGCCGATGATTATGTTGTAAAGCCGTACAGTACCAAAGTATTAATTGCCCGTGTTCGTGCAGGCATTAGGCGGCAGGAAGAGGGAACCTCTTTATCGTCTGCAACTGTTTGGCAGCAGGGAGATATAAAACTGGATTCCGCCCGCCATACCGTATCTTACAAAGATAAAAAACTGGAACTTTTTGCTACAGAGTTTGCCTTGTTAAAACATTTTTTATCAAATCCCGATATTGTTTTTTCGCGTAATCAAATTATTTCCGCCATTAAAGGATCTGATTATCCTGTAACGGATCGTTCTGTCGATGTGCAAATACTTGGGCTGCGAAAAAAACTTGGGGAAGCAGGCGACATAATAGAAACAGTGCGCGGCGTAGGGTATCGATTAAGGCTGCCGGAATAGGAGAGATAACATGACAGTATTTAAAAAAAGCCTGCTTACTCTTGGTATTACTGCTTTTGCTTTTAGTGCGGTGCTTTTAATATTTTCCATGGTCTTTATGAATTCGCTTTATTATGAAATTAATGCCATTGGACTTAAAAAAACCGCTGCAACTCTTTTTACGGCTATTGGAGAAGATCGAATTATTCAAATCTTCGAAGAACATTCCGATTCAGAAATTCTTATTCAAGGACTTGATTTACCCGTAAAAACATTAGGAGAGTATCGTCTTACCTTGATTGCTCCTTCCGGTTATGTATTGTGGGATTCTCATATACTTGACAGACTTGTTAATCATATTAATCGCGAAGAAATAACTTCCGCTTTACAAGGCAAAGAAGCAAGCGCCCGCCGCAATTCGATAAGTTTGGGAGAAAAGCTTATTTATCATGCGCTCCCTGTTTATAGCCGGTTGTCCGGCGATAACGGCGAAGAAGACAACAAGGTTATTGGAGTGTTTAGAGTTTCTGTTTCTGTTCCCGGGTTTGGGATGCGTGTTTCTCCTGTAATTTTGCCGTTTTTTATTTATATATGTTTGTTGACAATAATCGCTTTTTTCGCAATTTACGCTTATTCCCGTTCATTGGCGGATTCAGTGGGCAGGATTGTAAAAATAGTGCAGAGCAGTGCGCCGCTTTTATCCGGTCCTGAAGCGGAAGAACTTGTCGCGCCGGAATTCCGAAGTTTGGAAAAATCCCTGCGCGCAATGACGGCGGAATTAAATATGCGCTTTGAACAGGCAAAAGCGGAGGGTACAAGACTGCAAGCTATTCTTAACGGAATGTCCGAGGCTGTTTTTGCAATGGACTCCGCTCTTAAACTGCATCTTGTAAATCCTCGCGCAAGAGAGCTTTTTAATCTTGGAGATCGTGATATTAAATTAATGTCTTTACTGGAAGCAACACGATCTACCGAGTTGGAAGATATTGCAAGAAAAGCGCTTGCTGCCGACACTTCTTTGGATATGGAGCTTGCTTTTAGAACAGGCGCGGAGCAATATTTTCAGGTTTATGCGGCGAAACTTGCAGATGCAAGCAGTGTTGTTTTGGTATTGCAGGATATTACGCGCCTTGTAAAATTGGAAAGGATACGCAAGGATTTTGTCGCCAATGTATCCCACGAATTAAGAACACCCATTCAGCTTGTAAAAGGTTTTTCTGAAACTTTGTTTGATACAGTGACAGACGACGGCGATAAAAAACAAATTATTCACTTTATAGAGATAATTCAAAAGAATGCCGGCATTATGGAAAATCTTACAAACGATCTTCTTGCGCTTGCAGATCTGGAAAACAACGGAGTAAACTTGCGCGACACAGAAGAGTTATTTATTGATCAATTAATAAATGAAGCAGTCTCTTCTGCGGAACCTCAGGCAAAAAGAAAAAATATAGAAATTATTACGGATTGCCCGGAAAACTTAAAAGCAAATCTTTACGGTTCGTTTATTATTCAGGCGATTATCAATTTAATTGATAATGGTATTAAATACTCGCAGCCTGATTCTAAAATTTGGGTAAAAGCTGTACAGGAAAATGATGAGCTTCTTTTGGAAGTGCGCGACAAGGGAATTGGCATACCGAAGGAACATATAGAAAGAATCTTCGAAAGATTTTACAGGGTAGACCGTGCAAGGAGCAGGGAAGCGGGGGGAACCGGTTTAGGGCTTTCCATCGTCCGGCATATTGCCCTTCTTCATAAGGGAAAAGCCGAAGTGGAAAGCCGTACCGGCGATGGTTCTGTTTTTAGAATTCGAATTCCATTACATCTTCAGCAAAGAAGACACTGCGATCCATAATTTCGACTAACTCAACATCAAAAACCAATGTTGCATACTGAGGAATAATTCCACGGACACCGTTTTTTCCATAGGCAAGATTTGCGGGTATATAAATACGATGTTTGCTTCCGACATTCATTAGCTGCAATCCTTCTCCCCATCCCGGAATTACCATTTCCAGAGGAATATAAGAACCTGTATCTTCCGATTTGTCAAAAACAGTGCCGTCAATTAAGGCTCCTGTGTATATAACCTTTACAACATCATTTGGAGCGGGTTTTTCTCCGGATCCTTCTAAAATAATTTCGAACTGTAATCCGCTTGGCGTTACATTTACTCCCGGGTTTGCGCTGTTGTTTGATAAGAAATCTTCTTGAATTAATCTTTGATGTTCTGCAGCTCTGTCTTCGGCTTTATCGATGGCGGCTTCTGTAAGTTCCATAGCTTCGTTCATGCCTATTTGAGGTTCAGCGCCTTCCATGATCGCTTTTAGACCTTCCAGATAAGCATTGTAATCTAATTCAATGCCCATTGATTGTAAATTGGAGCCCATCATCATTCCAATAGCATAGCTTGCTTGGGCTTTTTCCTCTGCAAGATTAATGTCTTCCTGAATAGCTCTTGCGTGCAAAGCAAATACCGCCAAAAAAAGGCAGGTAAAAATAAAAATCTTTCTCATGTTTATCTCCTATTCTTTATTTATACCGACAAGTTCGACTTCAAATATTAAAGTTGCGTACTGCGGAATTATCTGCATACCTGTCATTGGATTAACCAATCCTTCAGGACCATAACCAATTTCTGACGGAATATATAATATATAACTGCTGCCAATACTCATTAGCTGCAAGCCTTCCGCCCAGCCGGAAACAACTCTGCTTAGCGGTATTTCCGTAGGTTCTTGCGAGTTGTCAAAAACAGTACCGTCAACAAGAGTGCCTGTATAATTTACAAGTACGGTATCTTCAAAACCCGGTTTGGCGCCGCTTCCTTCTTTTAGCACTTCATACTGAAGCCCCGAAGAAGTAATAATGATACCCGGTTTTTTTGCATTTTCGGCAAGAAAGGCGTTTTCTTCCTGCTCAAGCTCGATGTTTCTTGCTTCTGTCATTGCAATAAATGCCTCTTCAAGTATTCCCATAGCCTCGTTTAAGTCAAACCGCATTTTATTGCCGGTTAAACTGTCTTTAAAGCCTTTGACTAACTGATCGTAGTCCGGGACAATTCCGCTCATATCGATATTGTTTTTTATTTCCGTACCATAGGCCATACCAAGGGCGTAGGAAGCATCTTTATCGAAAGAATGGGAAGAGCCGGTTTCTTTTCCTTTACAGCCCCAAAGGGTTAAAACTGCAAGGAAAACTGTAATTACTAGAATAGATAAGTGTTTTTTCTTCATTATAAAAGCATAGCATTTTTTACAAGGTGTGAATAGTGCCTTAAATATAGGATATGGGAATAATATAATCTTTTATATCGGCTTCGTTTGGGTTTGATTATAAAATTAACAAATAAAAGCTCGTCGGAAACTTTTGTGATTTGTTTAACATCTCGTTCAATATTAGTCGAGGTTATCGGGAAAATCAAGTTGCATTTGCCTAAAAATACACTATAATAGTAATATGGCAGCAAAATACAAGCGGCGCGCAATAGATAATATCAAATTTTCAATAGGCGCCAAGTTAATTATCATTATTTCCTTCATTGTTATCGTATCATTGGGCTCTGTTACTGCCCTTGTTTCCTGGCTGGTGCATCAAGACTTGCGCATTACCGCCGAAGACAACAACCTGGAGGTTAACCGCCGCTCGGCTATGGAAGCGGAGTCCGCCATTATGAATATTAGATCCAATTCGCGGGTTTTAATGCATACAATAACCGCTGTAGGTCCGGGGTCTAATATCGCAAAGGAAACTGTCGACTATTTCTTCTCCGAAAACCAGCAAATAGCGGCTCTTTATTTTGTCGAACCGGGCAAAAGCGAGCAGTTGTATGTAAATACCGTATTTTTTTCGTCCAGAGGCCTGGAGGATACTGCCGCAGGCAATTTTTTTAAGGAACAAAGAATTGCATTGGGGCGGGCTGTCCGCGGAGAAACTTTGCTTAATAATGCGTCACCTTTTTTTGCCCGCCCATGCCTTGCTTTGTATTTTCCGTGGTCTCAGGGCGGAGTAGGCGCTGTTTTATTTTCTTCCGAAAACCTGAACAATAATTTTGGATTTGGCGTGAATCAATCTTTTATGGTAAACAGCGATGGAGATATTCTTGCCATTTCAGATTTTAGCATATTAAACAATGCCGTTAATTTGGCAGGGGAAAGCTTTTTTTTTGATATTGTTAACAATACTCAGCGTTCCAGACAGCAGTTAATAGAAGCAGATCTTGGCTTTATGGAGGACAGTTCCGCAGTTGTAGCATCCGGCTTTGCCGCCATTGCGTGGGATAAAGCGGGAGAAATATGGGTAAAAGTTAAAAATATCTGGGATAAGATTTGGCAAAAAGCATCAGTGTATATTCCTGCGCTAAAAAAAATAGAAACATCTAAAGAAGAATCTGAAAAACCTGCGCGGTATTTTTTAGCTTATACAAAATTAAATATAGCAGGCACTGTTATTGTTACAAGCATAGAGTACGACAAAGTATTCGAAGGTATTGCCGCTACAACAAGGCGCAATATTTATTTTACAATCGCAGTGCTTTGCATTTCCATTATTTTTATCTGGTATTTCTCCAAAACACTGTCTGTTCCCCTAAGAACACTGGCTTATGCCGCGCGTAAAATAGAAGGCGGTAATTTTGATATTGATTTAAAAGCAAAAGGCCATGACGAAGTCGGTATTTTAATGGGAAGTTTCCATAAGATGAGTAAAGCCCTGAATATTTTTGGCAGATTTACAAATAAAGAAATTGCAATTAAAGCCATGCGCGGCGAAATTAAACCCGGCGGTTTTCCAAAACACGGCACTGTTTTCTTTTCCGACATTCGTGATTTTACTGCAAAATCCGAACAGTTTACTTTGGTTTTTGGCAGCGGTGCATCCGATAAAATTGTTTCGTGGTTAAATTCATACTTTACCCAAATGGTCGATTGTGTAGAAAAAACAAATGGCGTTGTCGATAAATTTATTGGAGATGCTGTTATGGCGCATTGGGGAACAGCATACTCTGCAGGAAGTCCGCGCAAAGATGCGTTTAACTGTGTAAAGTCCGCATTAATGATGCGTAAATGTCTTTTTTATCTTAACAAATCCCGCCAGGAAAATGATCCCGAATTCCCTCTTATTAAAATTGGGTGCGGTATAAATACCGGTATTGTTACGGCGGGACAACTGGGCAGTGATATGAGAATGGAATATACGGTAATTGGCGATCCTGTAAACCTTGCGTCCAGAATAGAAGCTCTTACAAAACCGCTGGGGGCGGATATTCTTATATCGGAAGATACATGGAAACTTGTGGGCGATAAATTTATAACGGAAGAAATGCCTCCTGTTACCGTTAAAGGGAAAGAAAAACCTGTTCGTATTTTTGCTGTAGTAAATTT
The DNA here is from genome assembly GCA_031286205.1 of Treponema sp. Taxonomy (GTDB): domain Bacteria; phylum Spirochaetota; class Spirochaetia; order Treponematales; family Breznakiellaceae; genus WQXQ01. The sequence goes on along the minus strand of JAITUR010000003.1, from coordinate 115,463 downwards.
CCTTGGAGAAACCAAAGGACCGCAGACCTTAAGAGAAGTTCGCCAGCTTTTGAATATCGAGCCTCCGGGTACTAATAATGCGGATATCAATACCGATGAAAAAAAATATAAAATAGGCATGGACGATAAAAACGAAATAGAAGAACTTGGCGATCCGGCAGACTTACTGGATATTAGCTTAGACGAGTAAGATATGGGCGGCAGAAATTCCAGTTTTAAAAAATTCGGTTTTATCGATATTTTTATTACTTTATTGTTTCTTTCCATTTCTGTTGTATGTGTAAATCTGTTTTGGCACGATCTTATGCAAACAGTGCATTTGCAAAATGTAGAGCCTGTTGGAACTGTTGTAATAAGAAAAAATACGGTTCAGCGGCGTTTTTCTAACCGGGTTGTATGGGATAGGCTTACAAATGAATCGCCTGTTTACATTGGAGATTTAATCCGTGTAGCCGATGTTTCCGCAGCTACATTAAAAATACAGGAAGCCGATATTTTTTTGGAAGAAAATACGCTTATACGAATAATGCTGTCTGCCGACGGCGAAACACTGCAAATTATTTTGGATGAAGGTACTATCTCTGTTGTTGCAACAGACGAGAATCTAAAAATAGAACTGGAAATTGACGGCAGGAATGTATCTGCCCAGCCGGGTAGTGTATTAACCGCAGCAATAAGCCCTGTTGTAAGTACGGCAAACCCGGCAAATACAAATAATGCAGAAGATAGAAGGGATACGCCAAGAGAGGTATCTATACAAACAGTACAAAGCGTTGAATGGGCTGCCAGTACCGACAAGGTAAGTACAGCAAGTATTTCTGTTAGACAACCTAAATTGATAAGTCCCGCAGTAAACAGTATATTCAGGTACCAGGAAGGAACCCCTGTAATTAATTTTCAGTGGGAAGAATTGGAAGATGCTGTTTCTTACAAGATAGAAGTATGTAAGACACCGGATTTTTCCGATCTAATGGTAAATAAAAATACATTCGCTTCTTTTTTAACCGAAACAGGTTTGGAAGAAGGAGTATGGTTCTGGCGTGTCTTGCCTGTTTATCCTTCTATTTTTAACGCGCAAAGTGTTTATTCTAGTGTTAATTTTTTCCGGTTAGAAAAAATTGTTGCAGTTGCAGCAACAGCAGCTCCGGAAACGGAAGTCCGGTCTAATGTGCAAAGTGAATCTGAAAGTATAATGGACTGGCTGGTATTGGAAGCCCCAACCCCTGCTAATCTGCCGCCGGAATTACCGCCGGAAATAGTTTCGGCTCATTTTACTAAAGAGGAAATTGCTGTTGCGATAGCGGCAGCGCCGCCGGAAGTGCTTGCGTTAACGCCTCCTCCGCCGACAATATCGACAACTGTTCCCGCGGCGTCATCAACCCCCGAGGCAGTGCCTGCCAGCGCGCCACCGCCGCCTGAACCGCCTCCTCCTCCTCCGCCCCCAGCACCCCCAGCACCGCCCCCGCGTCTTGCAGCTCCTCAGAATATGTTGCCTGTAAGGGGAACAAGATATGAGACAAATGAATTACAGAATCTTAGAAGAATCAATTTTAGCTGGTCTAGCGTACCTCAGGCGACAGCTTATATTTTTACTTTATACCAGCAAACTCCTGCGGGCAGACGGCAGATAGTGCAGACAGATCCAATAACAAGAACTAATTATTCCATGGAAAATCTTAGGGTGTTAGACAGAGGAACATTCATCTGGCAGGTAGAAGCTGTAAGAACAGGCTCCGGAAATACGATTGCACGGCGGGGAACAATAGGAGAAAGTACTTTTATTCTTGACTTCCAAGTACCCGGAGAAATTGAATTACAGGTAGAAGATCTGGGGATACAGCATGATGAATAAACAGCGCTTTTTAATTATCATTTTAATTTTTCTTGCCTTCCCGGTTTTCGCTCAACGCCTTGAACAAAGACTTTCCTGGAATGTAGAAAACGCTTTCCGTTACGAGATTATTCTTCAAAGAATGGAAGCCGGCAAGTTTGCCCCTTATTTGGTGGAATCGACAACAGTGCAATCTTTAAATGTTTCTTTGTATCCCGGTTTTTACAGATTTTTGGTAATTCCATACGATGTACTGGATCGTCCCAGTAAAGAATCGGATTGGATTTATTTTCAAGTTGTTCCATTACATTCGGAGGAAGAACTTGTAGAAGAAAAGGCTGAAGAAAGAATAGAAGAAAAAACAGAAGAAATAATGGTAGAAGCAGAACCAGTGGATTCAGATATGGTTAAAAGAGAATTGATGGAACCCTTAATTGTTTTACATAGAATAGCAAAAAAAAGATCCGAAGAAGAATTTGTAGAAAAAATCGTCAGCGAAAGAGACGAACTAAAAAAAGACTGGGAAGTATTTGAAGATATTCCGCCCCTTACAATAAGAATTGGTGTGGCATGGACACCGTTTATACTGTTATACGGAACAGGTTTTTCGGGTTTATACCCTTTGTCTATGGATATATTTGCCAGCTTTATTACCAAGGCTTTCGGGAATATTTATTTTGGAACAGAAGTAGTTTACTGTCGATACAGCTTAGATCCTTTAACTACTCCATTAGTAGATATTCGGTATAATTCGGATTTGGGTATAAATATGCTTGTATTAAAATGGCTGCTGGGCGAAAGAAATGCTTTTGGAGTAAAAGCAGGAGCGATTTTTCCCCTGCAGCCAACCGGAAGAAGTGTTCAATTTAATTTGGGTATGACAATTTACTGGCGTTTATTTAACAAATTTTTACTGGAAACCGGGTTTAATTATTCGACACAAGGGTTTAATGGTTTTTTCCGTCCCTATATCGGGTTCTCCTATATGTTTTAATTAAGCTGTCTAAAATATTATAAGCGCATAATTAACAGAGTGTTAATAACATAAACAGCTATATTGTAAAGGCCATGAGCAATGGCAATTCCATGAAGTGTCTGGTAACGCAAATAAAGAAAAGAAAGAATAGCTCCGGAAATAACGGAGTTTAGAAAACCCCAAGGTCCTTCGTAGATGTGGCATAAAGAAAACAAAGCTGTAGAAAAAATCAGCGCCTGAATCTGCCCCATCTTCATTTCTTTGCTTTTAGACAGCAGGTAAAAACGGAAATAACTTTCTTCCAAGTATGCCGCCAAAAAACAGGATGTACACAAAACCACCCACTCTAAAACTGCAACAGGCGAACCGGAAGGCGGGCTTGCGGGATAACCCCCAAAATAGGAAGGCATAAGAGCGATGGTAAAACCGGTTAATAACAGACACCCTAGAGCGATAAGACCCGAAACAAGATCGTTTTTACACGGTTTAATGGGCGCGCTCTTTGGCTTTTTACCCCTTAAAACAAGATACCAAATAAGGGCAATAGAGGGGATACTGTACAATACAATCCTGTATAATTCCCGATAAACAGAAAAATCGCTCGCTTCCTGAGGCATATTTGCAATTGCCCCGGCAGAACCGGCAAAAAAGAGCACAATATATAAAATAAGAGCCTCTATATATATTCCCATATTGTTAAACATTGATTATAATATATATAACAAGGATAGTAAATTGATACCATTTTTCTTTTTTGCAGCAGTAATTCTCGCCGCAGGTTTTTTTATAACCCGCTCTAAAAAGGAAAATTCCGCCAATTGGCTTGCATTCTTTGCAAAGGGGAAGGAAGCGGGATTTACTCTTAGGGAAATGGAGCAGCTTAGGCAGATTTCGGCAGGCTGCAATATCCAGGATCCGGCTTCTATTTTTAAATCCCTGCAAAAAATGGAAACAGTTATTCGGACATTGGTTCATACCGTTCGTATGTCCGGCGAAATTAATGACTTGCCAACGCAGGATTTTCTTGCCAAGCTTTTCGATTACTGTAAAAAAATAGAGATGGAAGTTGTAGAAAATAAAGTTCGTATTTCTACTTCCCGTCAAATAAACGAAGGGCAGATTCTGCGGGTTTTGGTGCCAAATGTAGGCGTATATAAATCTGAAGTAATAAAAAATTACGGAAACTATATTACTATTTCGCGCCCGGTGAATCAAAAATTAAGCGCATCTATGCCATGGGAAGGTCTTAAAATATCTATATATTTTTGGCGGGAAGATGATGCCGGTTATGTTTTTGATACTGAAGTAATGGATGAAGTTTTTTCCAAAGGTATTTCTTCGTTAAAAGTAGAGCATAACGATTCCCTGTTTAGGACTCAAAAACGAAAACACCTGCGTATAAAGTTTAAGAAAAATGCTTTTTTGTATATGGTAAGAGAAAACGAGAGTCCTCATGTTTTGGAAAGAGCGCAGGGTCTTTTGTGTATGATGGAGGATATTTCTGAATCAGGCTGCGCATTCAGGATTTCCGGGCAGGCAACAGAAGGTTTGCGGTTAAAAGTGCAATTTTCTTTGGACAGGATTCCGGTTTGTATGCCCGGCACCGTCCGCTCTGTCGATTACAATAAAGAAGCAAATATATCTGTAGTTCACATGGAAGCAGACCCTCTTCCAATTGGAACGCGTAACCATATTCTGTGCGAAGTGTTTGATCTATTACCGGAAGAAGATGAAGAAGAATTGCCGTTCCGTGTATTGGAAGAAGAAGCCGATACAATTAAAGACGGCTCGCAGGGGGCGTTAAATGTATAAACGGATAAGAGTTACAGCCTTATTTGTTTTATTGATTATTTCTGGCGCTATTTCCAGCGCTATTTCTAGCACGCCTGCTGTTTACAGCCAAGATTTTCCTTCTCCTGAATTTATCTTAGGAGAAATGAATAACGCATTTAAAGCCGGAACAGCGGTTGATTATGGAATTGTTTCTGCATGTATAGCCGCTTTAATGGAGCAGGGCAGCAGTTCTTCGTATCCCGCCCTTTTTTCTGTATTAACTTCGGGGTATCCCGAAATAATAGCTTCCGAAGCCATTGGCGCTCTGGATATAATTTCCGGAAATCTGAATTTATTTTTATTAAATGTAATAGAAAATAATCCTCCGGCAGAAAAATTCATTGCGTTTAGAACAGGAATTAACAGCCAGAAGCTGAATGTATCTGAACGCGGGCAGCTTGCGGAACACGCTCTGGAAAAAAGTTTTTTATATAACGAAGAAGATGCGGATCTTACCGCATTGCGTTATGCATCAATCTTGGCTCTTACAGAACTTGAATGGAAAAGAGCAAACGCGCAGGTAATTAGGCACTATTATCGTGTACAGGCGGATTTTATGCAGAACAGGGTTTCTAAAGATCGCCTTATAGAGGCTATTGCCTGTCTTGGTGCTGTAGGAGATTCTGATGCGGCTCTTGTTCTGGTTTTGCAGCTTGGATTAATAAATGCAAGAAAAGAAAGAACAGGAACATTTGATTCTGAAATAACAATGGCCGTTATTAATGCTCTTGGAAATATCGGCGATAATGCGGCTTTTGATAATTTGCTTTTTGCAGGTAATTTGTCGTATAACGAAGATATTACTTCCGCCGCCGCAGAAGCCATTTCGCGCTTAAAATGGTAATGAAAAATTATTTGCGTCCTACACCTGTTTTTTGCACTGCCGCAGGAGCAGTAATAGGTTTTTATTTTTTACACTCGCTAATGTTTGCTTCGCTGTTGGTTTTTATGTCCACTGCAATAATCCTGCTAATGCTGGTTTTTTCCTTTTCGTATTTTTGCCGTTATGCCGCAAGAATAGACTATAGATTTAAACTGGGACGCAGATTAAAACTTGTATCGATCTGTGTTTTTGTATTTGTTTGCGGGCTTGCCATTGGAATAAGCGCAGCCAACGCAGGGCTTAGCCGGCAAAAATTCGCCGTCTTGCCGGAAAAAATAACGGCAATAGAAGGTGTATTGCTCGAAGATCCAAGGATAATTTCCGGCGGCAATGTAATGGCGCTTGTTTCTTTACGAAAGTGTGCATCCATAAGCCCCAACAGTTCTGTGCGCGCAACTTCTTCCGGACGAATAACTGTTTTTTTTCCTGCGCAAAGTGCGGAAAAACTAAGGGAGTTTGGGCGGGGAGCATCTGTTTATTCCGAAGGAATGCTTCGCCCTTCTCCAACTGCGGAAGGAGAGTGGACATTTAGCGCAAACACTATATTTGTTGTAAAACCCGCGCCGCCGGTAGAACGAATGAGAACAGGTATTCGTATAAAATTGATCGAAAAAGCGGACAGCAAAGAGTGGGGCGCTCTTGCTCTTGCGCTTTTATTGGGTATAAAAGACAATTTAGATTCTGATTTATCCGATATGTACAGAAAAGCAGGCTGCTCGTACATTCTTGCATTGTCCGGTATGCACCTTGCAGTGTTAGCCGCAATAATCGCTTTTTTATTAAAACCCCTGCTGGGCTTAAAACCGGCTTCTATTGCGGGCGCAGTAATAATTTGCCTGTACTGTTTTTTAACAGGACCAATGCCCAGCCTTAACCGTGCCGCTTTAATGTATATTTTGGGAGTTGTTGCAATCTTGGGATTTCTTCCAAAACAGCCAATGGCAATTTTAAGTTTATCGTTTTTAATTCAAATTATTATTACGCCGGCGGCAGGGCATACAATAAGTTTTATACTTTCGTATGCGGCTCTTGCCGGAATATTTGTTATTGGACAGCCCTTTTACGAGCTTCTTGCAGGAAAAATTCCTGATTTCTTGTTACAGCCATTGTCTGCATCCTGCGGAGCATTTTTGGCGACGGCGGGTATAACGGGTTTTCTTTTTGGGTATATTGCGCCTATTGGAATTCTTGTCGGTCTTGTGCTTGTTCCTCTTACAACCTTGTACATGATTTTATCGCTTGTTTGGCTTGTATTGGATTTTGGATGGCTTTTGTCTCCTCTTTACCGGGTTAAAGAATGGCTTGTAGGTTTAGCCGCCAAGGTTCCCGCTATTTCTGCAGATAAACCTGTCGTTATTCTTGTGGTATCCATTATAGCTATAGTTTTAATTATTGTTTTAGAAAATAAATTTACCAAAGATCGATTAAAGCCGGAGCCTTTTTTATGGTAAATTATAATTCGGCATCTGCTTTGCGCGCTTTTCTGGAACAAAATAATCTTGGAATGCAAAAAAAATTCGGACAAAATTTTTTAATTAATCCTGCAACAAGACAGGCCCTTGTAGACGAGCTTGGAGCTGCCGCCGGAGAAGAAGTTTGGGAGATAGGTCCCGGTCTTGGCGCTATGACAGCTTTGCTTTTGGATAATGGCAGCAAGGTAAAAGCATTTGAGATCGATGCCGGGTTTATTCGTGTGTTAAAAGAAATGTTCAAAGATCAAAATAATTTTAGTCTTGTAGAAGGCGATGCAATGAAGACATGGAGTACTCAAAGCCCTGCGCGTTTTTTATTGGGAAATCTTCCCTATAACATTGCGGCTGCTTTGCTGGCGGACTTAATAGAAAAAGGGCGTGTTTTTTCCCGTATGGTGGTAACTGTTCAAAAAGAGGTTGCGCTTCGCATGGCGGCAAAAGCCGGCAGCGCGGACTATTCTTCTTTTTCGGTTTTATGCGCATCAATATATAATGTTAAACTGCTTATGACGATTAAACCGCCTTCGTTTTATCCTCAGCCAAATGTGGATAGTATGGGGGTACTGTTGGATGCGAAGCATCCTGAAGCAAAGCTTCCTGATGCAATTCCAAAGATGCTGTATCCGCTGGTTCGCGCGCTTTTTGCATCCCGTCGTAAAACAATTAAAAATAACCTTTCTGTTTTTTCAGCATCTTCTTTATCTAAATTGAGTATAGAAAATATTTTATCTGAAAATGGGCTTACAGGCATGGAAAGGGCGGAAACCCTGGAATTGGATCAATTTATTTCTCTTGCAAAATCATTCGAAATGCACTTGAAAATTTAACCTGAATTGTGCATTATATAAACAAGGTGTCCATAACTGCAAATATTGCAAAAATAGAAGAAAGGATCCAGAAGGCTTGCGTTTCTGCCGGCAGAAAGCGGGAAGAAATCATTTTGATGGGTGTTTCTAAATTTGTTCCTGCCGCCGGAATAGAAGAAGCTGCCGGCGCGGGTATTTGTTATTTTGGCGAAAGCAGGGTGCAGGAAGCGGCGGAAAAGCTCGACGGCTTTAAAGACAAATTTTCCAATGTTAAGCTTCATATGATTGGGTCTTTACAGCGTAACAAGGCAAAAATTGCGGCAGTTTTTTTTGATAACATACAATCTGTAGATAGATTGGAGCTTGTTGCAGAGCTTGCAAAATATGTGCAAAACAGAGAAAAGCCGTTAGAGGTTTTGCTGGAGCTTCGTACCGGAGAAGAATCCAAGAGCGGGTTTACAGACTTTAATGCTTTATGTAAGGCGGCGGAAAAAGTTTTAAACATTCAAAACATAAAACCTGCGGGGCTTATGACAATGGCTCCTTTTTTTAATGATATGTCGAATCCAGATTCGATTAAGCTTGTGCGATCTTCTTTCAGGCAGCTTGTTAAAGCGCAAAAGGAGCTTGAAAAACATTTTCCGTCGGGAGAGAATGGAAATTGGCATTGTCTTTCTATGGGAATGTCAAACGATTTTGAAATTGCCATAGAAGAAGGTTCTACAATGTTAAGAATTGGAAGTTTAATTTTTAAGGATTAATTTAAGGAAAATGAACAAGTTATTTTTTCTGTTGCTTTTAATTACTCTTTTGTTTACACCCTTGCAGGAGCTGCGGGCTCAAAGTACGGATATTGCTTCTGATAAAACTATAGTTTTTGATCCTTCTACGGTTCCGCAATGGGCAAAAGATTTACGGCGTTTTGACATAATTCTTTTTGGAACGCTTCCTTTTACAATGTTATTTACAACTTTAGGTTATGATTTATATTTAAGGTATAATCCGGCATTGCCCGGCAGTTATCACAATAATATTCTTTTAATATCTGCGGGGGCATCTTTTTCTCTTGCTCTTGTAGATATAATAATTACTGTAGTTAAACGGAGCAAGGAACAGCGCAGGCTGGAAAGCGTTCCTGCAGGTTCTTACGAGATCGAAAGGGAACCGTACGGAGAACCGGAACCGGAACTAGAGCCGGATTAAATATGCCCAGTCATTTTTGCAAAGTAGATAGCGCATACCCCAGACTTGATCGATACATTTCTGAAAATTTATCTTTACTTTCCCGTTCGCAGATTAAAGCAAGAAAACTTAAAGCAATACTGAACGGCAAGGAAGTTAAGCTTTCCCGTAATGTAGAACCCGGCGACAATCTTAAACTGTTATGGGAAGATTCTCCGCCGGAAAATATAATTCCCCAGGATATTCCTTTGGATATTATTTACGAAGATAACAGGTGTATTGTAGTAAACAAGGCGCAGAACATGGTTGTTCATCCCGGAGCGGGTAACAGGCAGGGCACTCTTGCTAATGCCATTTTATTTAGAATGAATGACAAGCTGGAAGGGATGCGCCCCGGTATTGTGCATCGGCTGGATAAGGATACTTCCGGCGTAATTATTGCCGCCTATGACGAAGAGGCCCATGAGTTTTTGGCTTCGCAATTTAAAAACCGCAAGGTGCGAAAAACTTATATTGCGATTGTCTCTGGTTCTCCGAAAGAACAGCGGGGAAAGATAGAAACCTTTATTGCCCGTGATCCAAAGGATCGTAAAAAATTTGCGGTTTGCGAACGCGGACAAGGGCGCGGAAAAAACGCGCTTACTTTTTACAAAGTAATAAAAAACCTAAAAGATTATTCGCTTGTTCTTCTTCGTCCTCGTACAGGGCGGACTCACCAGCTTCGTGTTCATATGCGCCATCTTGGATGCCCGATTTTGGGAGATTCCATTTATGGCAAAGAGGACAAGGGTTTTCCGTCTGCCGCGCTTATGCTTCATGCAAAAAAATTGGAAATTACGCTTGCGGGAGAAAATCAACCGCGTGTTTTTTCGGCACCTGTTCCGCAGAGGTTTAAAAGTATTTTTAAAATATTTTTATAAGTTAAAAGAGGTTGTAAAATGAATTGCAAAACAGAACAGCCGCGTGTTATAGAAGAAACCTCCGACTATGCTGTTGTTTATAAACCGGCAAGAATGCACAGCGTTCCGTTAAAAGAGGGAGAAGGCGGCACTCTTGTTGATTCGTATGACGGACAACTTATGCACCGCCTGGATTACGAGACACATGGGCTTGTGCTTTTTGCAAGGAATAAAGAAAGTTTTAATTATTTTACGGATTTGCAGGATAGGGGGGAATTTGTTAAGGAGTACTCGGCTGTTTGTGCATCTGCCTTAAAAACAAATATCAGCACGAATAAAGACGGATTTCCGCCGCCGCCGGACATAACCGGTAACGGGATTATTATGAGTTATTTTCGGCCTTATGGTCCCGGCAGAAAACAAGTACGCCCGGTAATCGATGCCGGCTCTGTCCCCAATAAAGAGATTGCGAAGGATAAGGGCGGGTTTTACCGGACAGAAATAATCAATACACAGCATTGCAAGGGCAAAGATATTTTTACAGTACGGATAAAGCGCGGTTTTCGCCACCAAATACGCTGCCACCTTGCATGGATTGGTTTTCCTATTTTACATGATCCTTTATACGGGGAATTAGATGCGGGTTTTGTATCTGCCGTCGAACAAACGCCCTTCCTTGCTCTTTGCGCCCATGCTCTTTTTTTTACCTGCCCTTTAACCGGCAAAAAGCGGGAATGCAGAATCGAACCAGTTATGGTATAATTAACTATGGAAATAGAAAAACTACAGCCGGGTTCATCCGTTTATTTTGTAGGGATAAAAGGAACAGGCGTATGCGTCCTTGCAGAGCTTATGCATAATTCCGGGCACAAAGTGTCGGGCAGCGACACTGCAGAAAAATTTTACACGGACACAATCCTTAAAGAATTAAATATACCTTTTTTCGAAAGTTTTGATACAGAACATATCAACAAAGAAATTGACATTGTAATTCATTCCCCGGCATACAGTATCGATACAAACCCCGAGCTTATCCATGCCGCAGCGCTTGGTATTCCTGTTATAAAGTATCCCGATGCTCTTGGCGCATGGTCTGCGAATTTTGATTCTACAGGTGTTTGCGGCGTTCATGGGAAAACTACAACAACGGCGCTTTGCGGTATTCTTGCCCGTGCCGCAGGATTGCCCGCGCAAATTCTTACAGGCAGCGCCTCGCCGGATTTTGGCGGAAGATCTATCTTGCATATGGGGGACAAATATTTTATTGCAGAAACCTGCGAGTACCGGAAACATTTTTTATCGTTTCATCCCAGGCGGATAATTCTTACCTCTGTGGAATGGGATCATCAGGATTATTTTGCAGATTATGCATCTATCCGCAGCGCGTTTATTGAATATTGCCATCTTTTACCGCGAGGCGGGCAGCTTATTTATTGCGCCGACGATAATGGAGCAGTTGAAGTTGCAGAAATATTAAAAACCGAACGCAGCGATATAGAGTTTATACCTTATGGATTTACGGCTTTTAGCGATTATAAAATATTAAAATACAATGTAGAAAACGAAAGAGCGGTATTTAAGCTGGCAGGATTCGACGGAGAATTTAAATTGAGTATCTCCGGCAGACATACGGCGTTGAATGCCGCAGCCGGTATTGCGCTTACTGTTTTACTGAATAAATCTTCTTTATGCGGAGAAAAACTCCAATCCGTAAAAGATGCACTGGAAAATTTTAAAAGTACAAAACGGCGAAGCGAAAGAATAGGCGAAGTTTTTTGCAAAGAAGGCGGCAGCATTGTTTTTATGGACGATTATGGGCATCATCCTACGGCAATTAAAACAACACTGGAAGGAATTAAAAGTTTTTATCCTGCCCGCAGGTTAATTGTTTCTTTTATGCCGCATACCTACACAAGAACCGAAGCCCTGTTTGATGATTTTGCATCCTGCTTTAATGCCGCCGATATTCTTTATCTGCATAAAATATATGCAAGCGCAAGGGAAGAAAATAATTTTTCTATCGATGGCAAGGCGCTTTTTGAAAAAGCCGCGCAAAAAAGGTGTAACAATAATTACGAAACTTATTATATAGACGAACCGGATAATGCCTTCGAACCATTAAGCAAATTATTAAAAAGCGGAGATTTATTTATAACATTGGGGGCAGGAAACAACTGGTCTCTTGCGGAAAAATTATATAAACATTTTAAGGAGATTTATATATGATAAGCATGACAGGTTATGCATACCGTGAAAAAGCAGGAAACGATTTTTCGGTTACTATGGAAATTAAAGGATACAATAGCCGTCATTTGGATATTTATGTAAATCTTCCGCCGTTTTTATCCATGCTGGAAATGAAAATCCGCGAAATTGCTGCCTCTGTCTGCGGCAGGGGAAAGATCGAAATCTTTGTTCGTATAAGAGAACATAATGTTCCTGTAAATATCAGTGTAAATAAAAATGCGGCAAAAGCGTATTATGATGCCATAACCAATCTTGCAAACGATCTTAATCTGGAAGAAAAACCAAGGCTTCATACTTTGCTTGGAATGGACGGCGTACTTGATATAGAAAAAAACCGCGACGAAGATTTGTATTGGCAAACGATAGAACCGGTTTTACGGGATACTTTAAATCAATTTTACGCAGAGCGGGAAAGAGAAGGCGGGCATACAAAAAAAGATATACTGTCAAATTTAGAAAGGATACTGCTTTCGATTCAAAAAATCGTTAACTTTGCCCCTCTTATAGAAAATAATATAAAGGAAAATATTAAATCCCGCTTTGCCGAACTGCTTGGGAATCAGGTTGACGAAAACAGAATATTGGCGGAAACGGCGGCTCTTTTATTAAAATATACAATTTCCGAAGAAATATCCCGGCTTGGGTCTCATTTAAATGAATTTATTACGGAAACGGAAAAAAATCCGCGTCCGGGCAAAAAACTGGATTTTTTGTGTCAGGAAATTAACAGAGAAATTAACACGATTGGTTCAAAGAGTGCTATAATAGAGGTAAGCAGCGAAGTTGTTAAAATGAAAGAGGCGTTGGAAAATATAAGGGAACAGTTAAGGAATGTAGAATAAGGAATATGCAATGAAAAAAGACATTAAAATTGCCATTTCCGGCAGAAGCGGATGCGGGAACACCACTATTAGCAAGATGGTTTCCGAAACGCTTGGATTGCGGTTTATTAATTTTACATTTCGCTCACTTGCCGAAGAACGCGGTATCGACTTAAAAACTGTGCTGGAACTTGCAGCTAACGACGATTCATGGGACAGGGAAGTTGACACAAGGCAGGTAAAGATTGCCCGCGAAGAAGGCGGATGTGTACTGGGCTCCCGCCTTGCAATCTGGATGCTGGAAGAAGCGGACTTAAAAGTATATTTACACGCAAGCGAAGAAGTCAGGGCGGGGCGCATAGAAAAAAGAGAAGGCGGCAGTATTAAAGAAATTGCCGCATTTACGGCGGAGCGCGACAATCAGGATTGCCAGCGTTATCTTCGTATTTATAATATCGATACGGATAATTACAGTTTTGTAGATTTAGATATTGATACCGATGGAATTACGCCCGAGCAAATTGTCGAGTTAATTGTAAAAAGAGCGCGGGAGATAAATTAACCTTTGCAGATTCAAAAAAACGCCGCTGCTCCTGCCGCGAAAACTACATCGACACTTAAAACACAACCGCAAATAAAACATTCTGCACCGCAAGCTGTGCCGCAGACTTTAACAAAATCCGCAGCAATACCGCGCTCGATATCATCTTTAATTTCGAACTTAAATCTTCCAAACGACAAGGTTTCCGCCAATTTGCTTCCTTTGTTTAGATTTTTTTCCTTATCCATGAAACCTGAACAGTTAAACGAAATCCGCCGTCAGGTTTTTACAGCTCTACCTGAAATAATAAAACAAACTGCTGCAGAAAAACCGGCAGACACTGCCGCCGATAAAACCCGCTCTATCCTTTTGCTTGCCGCTTCAGCCGCAGAAAGCAAGGGAGTAGAGCTGTCTCCCAAGGGGCTGGAACATTTTGCCGAAGCAATCGACCCCGAATGGGAAGAAAGGCAAGGCGACAAACAAAACAAAGATAAAAGAAATAAAAATAAAGACAAGCAGGAAGAAGACGAAACAATTAATGGTGTTGTCTTGCAAAAAAAGGCGAATGAATCCGAAGAAAATAATCCGCTGTTGTTAATAATGAATAAATTACCGGGAAAAAACAAACAACGCTGGATAACGCTTCCTTTTGAATTTTCCCAGAATGGACGGAACTTCCGTGTATCGATGAGGGTTTTGGTTGATGGAGACAATGCAGTTTTTACGGCGCTGGACATTGTAGAACCCGGCAAGGATTTTCGTTATTCTTTTGCGTTGGAATTTGAAAATAATAAGGTAAGCAAAGTCTGTATGTATGTGGATGATCAAACAATACCTTCCAGTTTACGCAGTAAGCAGCTAAAAGATTTAACAAAACTTTTTGATATTCCTGCCGGAAATGTTTCCATTAAAGCCGGTTTAGAAAACCCCGCAGAAACAGAATTCGGCGAAAAACTTTTATGTTTTGTAGACGAGGCTGTCTAATGAAAAGAAAAACAGCATCTGCAATTGGATATACAAAGGGAGACCTTGCCCCCATGTTATTGGCTCAGGGTCGTGGCAGAGAAGCCGAACAGATTATCGCAATCGCAGAGCAGGCGGGAATAGAAGTAATGGAAGATCCCGCTCTTGCCGCCCTTCTTGACACAAGCGCAAAACCCGGCGACTATATCCCCCCTTGGTGCTGGGAAGCAACGGCAAAGGTACTGGCTTTTGTAATGAAGCAGTCTAGGGGCTAGAATTTAGATTTTCCCCTTAGCTAAAGGATAGATTATCGAACAACGAAACTCCCAGAGTTCCGCCAGATTCCTCGTTAAACACTGACGCCTGCGGGATTCCAATCTCTAACCTCTAGAATCACCTCTTGCGATAAACGAAAGCATAACCGCCTTCATGGACAATCAGGATTCTTCCCTGTAAATTATATGGTAATTTTGCAGCGCCTTCGGGACCAAGAAGCAAATAGCCCTCGCGTGGCTCAAATACTACAGGACCTATAACTTCACCTTCTTTTCTGATAGTTAAATTATTGCCGGAAAAAATATAAGAAACATCGACACCTTCCGCCTTGATACTCTGCTCGTTGTAGCTTTCTTGATCATTCATTATACCGATTAGTATCCATGTTCCCTGCAGAGCTCTTTCTTCTGCCGATTGTCTTTGGGCATAACAATTTACGCCAACCAGTGCAATAACAAACAATAAAAATATTCTTTTCATATTATCCTCTCTTCGCTTTGATTTTTAGGGTTAATGCCCTCCTGTTATAATATCATACAACTTTAATCGCAGCAAGATCGATACCTGAAAAATATTGTCTTTTACCTCGAACCGTGTTTCTCCTCCGTATTTTTTGGCAACAGATTTTACGGACGAAATACCAATGCCCGATACCGGATAAGCGCCCTGACCTTCATGTTTGCGCGACAAAAATTCGGAACCTTCTTTTTTTAATACACCGTCAAAACTATTGTCAATGGTAACAGCAAGCATTTTGCCCGCAACCTTGGAATTTATTTTTATAAATCTGCCGTCGTTAATTTTACGGCAGGCTTCTATTGCGTTTTCGATACAATTGCCAAAAATAATGCACAAGTCGGAATCGGCAATGCCCGTGTTTTCCGGCAGATCCAAATGCGCAGTAATTTTTATATCTTCGTTTTTTGCTATAATGGAATAATATCTTAATATTGCGTTAACAGCGTAGTTTTTGCAAAAATCCACTTCTGTATCATCGGGCAAAGAAGCCTTGTAATCGTTAACATAGGCTGTCAGCTTTTCGGTTTCTCCCGCATTAATAAAAGACTGAAACACCGTCAGATGGTGGCGCAAATCGTGCTTTGCCTTTTTTGTTTCTGTAATATGTGTCTGAAGCATTTTATAATGTTCGCGCTGCAACTCTAGCTGCCGGTTAATTAATAATATATGCGATTCCATATCCTTTGACTGTTCTATTTGAACACCAATATATAAAATTAACATGGTCAGCGTTGCGGCTATATTAACAAGAGTTATACCATAAAACAAAGATTGAATAAGAATTGCGACAACAGGTAAAATCATATAAGTTAGAAAAAACAACATAGTCCGGGTTTTTAAAACCTTACGATAAAAAATAATAATACCCATGTTAATAATAAGCCCAGCCGCCGGAAAAATCTGGGACAACCAGTAAAGCCCCTGTCTGTGATACACATTGTTTTCATCAATAAGATAATACATATTTGTAAATTGCGAAACAGTAGTTAATAACACCTGTGTTGCACATAATATAATAACCGTGTATTTAATTAGGTTTGGGGTTTTTTCTTTTAATGCAATAAAAGCAAGCATATAAAGCGAAAGCGCTGCCAATATAAATGCACCAAATAAATAGTGGAAATAATTAGCTGCCCTTATTAAAAAATAGGCATATAATTCTAAGTTTCCCGTCATTAGCCATGCAATAAGATCGGACAATACGATCCCAATATTGCACAGAACAAAAACCCTAAAAAGACGATTCAGTTTGGATTTTCTTTCGCTTTCCAGAAGCAGGCTAATAAAAATTATAAAGGAAATAACTATACAAAATAAATCCAGCGACATACTTATATAATTTAATTTATCCATAATTACATATCCCTTGTTTGCGTAAATAAATAATCCATGTACGCCTGCTTTACAGCCAATTTGTTGTTTCTGCGGATAGGTATAGTTGCGCCGCTTGTAAGTTCAAAATTATTTTCGTTAACATTTTTTACATACCGTAAATTTACAATAAAGCTGCGGTGAGTTTTTAGAAAGTTGGTTTTATCAAGATGTCGTTCAACTTCCTGAAGCGTAAGGCGGCTGCTTTCTATTATTTTACAACCCTTGGTTTTTATATCTTCAGTTTGCGGCATGGTATGTATATAGCAGGTATGATCATAAATTTCTATATACAGAATATCTTTTAACAAAATTTTTACCTTTAATCTGTCGGATATAACCTCTATAAACCTAAGCGAGGATGCAAATGTTTTTGCACAGCTATTAAGGACTTTTTCCACATCCGTGTAACTGACAGGTTTTACTAAATACTGAAGCGCCTGCACCGAATATCCGTCCAGCGCATGATCTAGACTGGTAGTGGTAAGAATAATAGCCATATCAGTATCGGTTTCCCGTATTTTTTTGGCAACATTAATACCGTTTATACCAGGCATATAAATATCCAGAAAGGCTATTTTTAAATCCTCGGTTTTTAGAATACCAAGATCTTTAATAAGAGATTCGCCGTTTTTATAAACGGAAGTTTCTATAGGACAGTTATTTTCTTTAAAATATCTGTTAATAAGAGAGTGCAAATAATATCTGTCTTCCGGGTTATCATCGCAAACGATGACTTTCATAAGGATATTATAACATAGAACTGTAATCATTCACGGCAAAAAAAACCGTTTACGGCAATTGCAGTGTTTTTGATAATTAACTGACTTATAATTATCTATAAATATAGGTGCTGTCATAACAGAGAGGGTAGAATGCCATGAAAATCAATAAAGAAAGACAGTTTTTTTTTCGCCCGCTTTTTACTTTTTTACTTTGCTCTTTGTTAATTGCTGCTTGTGAACTTTTTAACGGAGCAGTCGATCCGGATTTTCTTGATTCTTTGCATGACGAGATTGCATGGGCAAATGCAGAAAGGCTGACAATTACTGTTGATTATCCCCTAAGCTGGGGTTCCAGTCCGCAGCGTGGTACAGGCAACTGCGGCGAAACACGCAAAGGATATTCTTTTGAAGTTGAGTTTACCCCTGCCGGCGGATTTGGTTTTTCCGGCTGGCTTGCATTTAGAAGCGATGTTTATTCAAATATCAACATAGCGGAAATGCCGCTGGGAGACGCACTTGAGTTATCGCTGTCAGAAAATGAAGCTGCTTTTGTAATCGAAAAAATTCAGGCAGGGACAGTTTTTACAAAGGTAACAGTAGATATTACATCGCCGGTAACAATTGTACCATTTTGTGACACAAGATTACGCATTACCCGTTCCAACCCGCCGCTTACACAAACCCTAAACTTTTATCCTTATGATCAAAGAGTTTCTTTATGGTTTAACATGAAAATAGATCCGGCAACTGCGATTTTGGGAGATACTATAGTCGTTTACAAAGATGGAAGCGATGATATTTCAAATTATTTTACTATGTCGTTAACCGAAAACGATTATAGGCTGGATTTAAACATAAAAAATGACGGGCAATATCCTGCAACAGATTTGCAGTTGTCCAGTATCAGGGTGGATGCAGGCCCCGGCATTAAAAATTTATTTGGTTTTGAAATGGCAGGGGTTCAGAGCATAATGTACAATACAAATGCAAGCTTGGCACAGAAGATATACGAAGCTAATAATATTCAGGCAAGAAGACAAGACGGGAATTTTTTCCGTAATTCAGGAACGCAATGGAATAATCCTCAAATAGACAGGCGTTTTAACCAAAGCGATAAAAGAACTGCTGTTATTAATTTTAGTGTAGAAGTTCCTGTAGAGGCGCCGGCAGCACCGGATCGTGTTACTATTATCGAACGGCATTATGCCAATTTAACCGGAAATGAAATATCTCCCGTTGATACTCCAACCACACATAATGTTTCATCCACTTCAATTACGATTAATCATATCATGCAAACAAGCGAATCCGGAATTATCCGTCTTGTTGTCCTTCCCTGGCATTCGAGCGGAATTAATGCACAGGATGTCGATGAAGCTGTCGCTGCCGGGCGCTATGTTACGGTGGTCATGGATATTACCGCCCCTATAGCAGCCGGATCTGCGGCAAATATTACAACAATCGCAGGTTATACTTCGATGGGTACGGGTTCCGATACTGGAGTTTATATTTTTGGAAGAGATCCTGAATTATCTGTTTCGCTAAACAGGCTTAATAACCTGAATGATGTGGGTATATCCGCCGCTTCTGCATGGAATCAACCTTGGACAAGAGACGATAAAGAAAATATGCAATGGAAAGTTTTAATCCCAGGCGCAGTGTACGACAGCGGCTGGCTTGATATTTATGATGACTATGGCGATCCCAATAGCTATTTAATATCCTTAGATACCATTTTAAATTTTGACACAATTTATACTGTTAGGGTACAGTTTACAGATCGTATGGGCAATGTATTAGACGAAGAACTTGGAAAAATAAAAAAAATAGTTTCGGTTACCGACCCTGTTACTAATCTTAATGTTAACTGTAACGCACAAGGAAATACGATAACAGTAAATTGGAACACACCATCTACAATGCAAGGAGCGTATTTTTATGTTAATGGTGTACTTAGAGAAAATGTTACAGGCGCCGGCAGTATTACCCGTACAATAAACACTTCCCAGATAAACAATTCCAATGTCAGCAGCGGACAGGCGGTAAGTAATGTAATAAGGTACGACATAGAAGTTGTAGCACATAGTGCTGCAGGTAATGCTGTGCCGCAGGAAATATCGATCTGGAATATTCCCGGCATGAGCGTAAGCCTTACTAACAGAGTAGTGGAGATTACCTCAGCTGCTGAGCTTGCCGACATTGCAAGTAATTCAAGCGGGCAATATGTGCTTATTAATGATGTTTCTATTAGCGATTGGACACCTATTAGCAGCTTTAGCGGCAAGTTTTACGGTAATGGGAATACGATTATTATCAGTGGTGATTTTGGCGGTACTACTCATCGGGGGCTTTTTGGTTCTGTTAGCAATGCGGTAATCCGTGACTTGACAGTAGAATACAATACAAATATCACTATTCCGGCAGCAAATACCAGATACATCGGCGGTCTTGTTGCCCAGACCCAGGGAAGTACCGGAATTAATAATATTATTGTTAAGGGAACAGGTACGCTAAGTCTTTCTGGTTCTTCACTGGAAATTGATGCCGGGATAATAACCGGCTCTACAGGTGCCGGCGTTACCATTGCAAACTGCTATGCCGCCCTGGGTATGACTATTGGTTCGAGCGCGCACATTAATCTTGGGGGTATTGCCGGGTCAGGCGGCGGTATAATAAATAATTCGGTTGTTTCAGGAACCCTTGCCATGACAGGCACAGGCAGCGGCGATCATGTTATTGGCGGAATAATTGGCACAATGACAGGGACCGGGATATATTCTTGCAATAGCCGCGCTGCAATTAATATCCCTGCTGCCCATACTGCATCCGGGGATACTATTGTTGGCGGAGTGGCGGGAAAAATAATAAATAATATAAACAATGGTATTCCATTAATGATAGTGCGCGGCACAGTCGCAAGCGGGGACATCACTGTTGAAAGTACAGGCACAGGTGAAATTGTGATAGGCGGAGTTTGCGGCATTTCTGAGGGGGAAAGTGCCGGCGCTAAGGTTTCTTTTGAAAATTGTGAATACTCAGGCAGCCTTATTAGTTTTAGCAGAACAAGAACAGGTCCCGGAGATTTCGTAACTATAGGCGGTTTTATAGGAGATGTCGGCAATTTTACTGAATTTGAAAACAGCCGAAGTTTGAGTCTAATAAAAGTTGATACCAGCACTGTAATTAATACTTCAACTAATTTGGAACAACTAAAGATAGGGGGCTTTGCCGGTTTACTAAAAAGCGGTATAAAAAAGTGTTACAGCACTACTTCTATCGAGGTAGACATAAGATCGACAGATAATATAACCGGCACTCCAAATGAACAAGCCCGACATTCATTTGGCGGGTTTGCGGGAACTATGGATAACAATAGTACAGCAGAACAATGTTATGCGACCGGATCTATTACGGTAACATCTTACGAAAAAGAATCTTACCGCTACTTTGCCGGCGGCTTTGTAGGAGTAATTTTTGCAGATGTTGATATTGAAGATTGTTATGCCACCGGTAATATTATGATTGATAGACTTGATGGTGTAACCACAGGACTCATAGATGCCGGTGGATTTGGAGGGTCTGTGCGAAATTCTGATGGTAGTTCTAATACAACAACAAACTCCACAATAAAACGATGTTTTTCTGTAGGTTCATTTACCGCCAAGAGTGGAAGCACCAGCAATATAGGCGGCGGGAGCGTTGCCGGTTTGATAAGTTATTTATTTATTGGTTCTGACATAGAATCTTGTGTTGTTCTTGGAGAATTCGTTAGTACGCAAAGTAATTCTCCACCCACACAAAACTTTATAGGTAGAATAGCTGGTAATCAACCAACAAGTACAGCCTGGAAGGAAAATTATGTGGCAGATAGATTGTTGTTATTTAATACCGATTATAATGTTACTAACCCAAGTCCAACGACTCCTAGTCCTGTAGGTACTGCTACTAATAGAAATGGCGAGACTATTAAATGGGAAATAATCGACAGGAGTTTTTATCGGGGTTTGGGTTTTAATGAGGAAATCTGGGATTTAGGTACGCCGGTTACAAGGAATAAGTGGCCAACCCTACGGGGAATGGGAGGACAGTAATGTCTACAAACTTTCAACCTTCCATTCTTAAATTTTCCAAAGATTCCTACATCATTGTAGAAGGGAAACCAAATGCAGATCGGTTTTACATCATCAAGGAAGGCAAGGTTCAGATAAGCCGCGAGGCGGAAGCCGGAAAGGAAGGCAATATTGTCGGTGCAGGAGAAATGTTTGGGCTTATTTCTGCAATGACAGGACACAGCTATATTGAATCGGCACAGGCAAAAACTAATGTTGCCCTAATGGTAGTTGAACGCAGACAGTACGGGGATTTAATTCGTAAAACTCCAACTGTCGCTGTTAATACCATTAAGCTGTTTTCTCAGCGGCTGCGGAGCCTGGACGAAGCTTTTTCCATCCGGATATTAAAAAAAAGCGCGCAGAGCGACCCTTCTCATTTATATCATATTGGAAAATTTTACGAAAAGAACGAAAAGTTTAATCAAGCTTTATATTCGTAGCAAAGGTATTTGGACTGCTGCCCAAATGCGGTTAATGCAAGCGAGGTAAATAATAAAATAGAAAAAATAAAGTCCCTTGTTAAGACTGCAATGCCCGTGTATTCGTCTGACATAATGGTGCAGGAATATCCAAAAGATAATTTGGTTTTTGCCGAAGGCGAAAGCGGAAATACCCTGTACACCATTCAGAGCGGAGCGGTAAAAATTACAAAAATTGTTAACAATCAGGAAGTAGTGCTTGCGGTTTTAAATAAAGGCGATATTTTTGGAGAGATGGCAATACTGGAAGATAAACCTCGTGCCGCTACCGCCGAAATTTACGAAGACAGCACCCTGTTGGCAATTAATCAGGCAAACTTTTCCAACCTAATTACAAAAATGCCGGAAATGGTTGTCCGTTTAACGAGTATAATGTCGGAACGAATCTGGCTTCTGTACCGGCAGCTTGCCAATACCTTGCTGGAAAATCCCGTGGGTCGTATCTGGGATGCTTTAATAACTCAACTTGAAAAAAACAGTGTAGACCCAAACTCGCGGAATTCCTATGAATGTAGTTTTGGTTATAAAGAACTTGCAGGCATGGCGGGCATCTCCGAACCGGAAAGCCAAAAACTCTATAGCCAAATTTTTACGACAGGAAAAATAACCGTAAAAGACAATAAAGTGTTTATAGACGATATTCAGGAAGTGTTCAAAGAGGCCAATTTCTACCGCAGGGCGCAAAAAAATAAAGACAATAAAAATAAGTGAGAAATTAAGAATGAAAAATAAACATCGAACCGAAGGTTTACAGACAATTAAATTCTTTCTATTCATTGCTCTTTTTTTATTTTTTAATTCTTATTTTTCTAATTTATCTGCTTCGGAATTTTCTCTTCGCCTTAAAGGTTTTGCCTCTATGCCAATGGGTTCCGGCAGTATCACTCCTAACGAAAAAAGTATGTACAATATGGGCGGCGGCGGCGAGATTGGTTTTGAAATTGATCTTTTTTCTGCTTGGCCTAATCCCATTGGTCTTAGTTTTATTTTTGGCGTCGAAGGCGGTATGCTGGACAATCCTTTCCAAGGAAACAATATAATGAATGTTAATTTTTATTCCTTTGGCGGCACTTTGGGATTATATCTTTTTCCTCTGTCGCGTTTTTTTACCCGCATTGACGGGGCAATAGGCGTGTATCAGTCTGCTGTTAGAAGCGGAATAAATGAATCGTCGCAGTCGTCTATACTGTCGCAGCCGGGATTATTTTGGCGGGGCGGCGGCGAGATTGGCTTTCGTTTTACGCCGGGCTTTCTTATTGCAGCTAATGCAGGGTGGCGGCAGTACGAAGAAGGATGGGGTTTAAGTTTTATAAACAGCAATACTAGATCTATGAATTCAGGTTATTACGCGGGATTGACAGCGCAAATAACTTTCCAAACAGGCAAAAGAAGTAACGAAGGAATCCATGTAATACTGGATCAGCCGTCGGCGGTGTATCCTGCTTTTATGCAGATTTACCAGAGCACCGCAATAGGGACAGCCGTTGTCCGCAACAATGAAGATGCCGAGATACGAAATGTTCGCTTGTACTTCCGCGCCGATCCTTACACAACTTCGGAGTTTCCCTGCGGTACTGTTTCTATTATTCCGCGGGGACGCAGTGTCCAGCTTCCGCTATTAGCGGATTTTTCGTCTGAAATTCTTCGTTTTACCGACGATGGCCGTATTATGGGCGAAGTTGTTGTTCGTTACCGGTTTCTGGGACAGGAGCGGGAAGCAGTAAGGGCGGTAACTGTGGCAACCCACAATCGAAATAAAATAATTTCGTCAGATGCACAGCCATTGGACCCTGCCGCTTATGCGGCTTTTATTTCGCCTACTTCGCCCGAAACACTTAATTTTGCAAGATTTATTGCAGGGCTTTCCCGCGCGCATCAAGTAATAGGGCACAACAAAAATATGTTGTATGCCATTTGGCTTTTGGAAGGTTTAAGAGCTTCCAATATAAGTTTGGGAGAAACCTATACCGATAAAACCCATGTTCAATTTCCTGCCGAAACCTTGCTGTTCAGAACAGGTTCCAGCCGCGACCTTGCCCTGCTCTTTGCATCCTGTCTCGAGGGCGTAGGTATTCCTTCTGCTTTTATTCAAACGGAAGATGATTTTCTTGTTGCCATAAATCTTGGCATAGGGCAGGCAGCGGCGGAAACTTTATTTAACGGTATAGAAAGGATATTGATAATTAACGACAGAGTATGGTTGCCTCTTTCCATGAGCGCTTTTAACGATGGATTTATAGCGGCATGGACACAGGGAACTGCTGTTCTTAACGAAACATTTACAGCAGGCAAGGATGCAGAATTTGTTATTGTAGAATCTGCCTGGGCTGCTTTTCCGCCTGCGCCTTTGCCTGAAATGGACAGAGGTGTTATACGAACAGATACTGAAGCTGCGGTAAATCAGGTTAACCGGGCTGTACGAATGTACATAGCGCAGGAATTAAATCCAATGGCACAAGAGATGCGAAGACAAATGAATACAAACTCAACTGCCTCTTTATATAATCGTTTGGGAATAGTCCTGATTCGTTCCGGGCATAATAAATTAGGAAAGGATTCGTACGAGATAGCTGCGGCTATGGGGTCTGTTCCTGCAATGACCAATCGCGGCAACCTTGCCTTGATAGAACGGGATTTTGCGGCTGCGGAACGGTGGTTTAGACAGGCATTGCAGAATGACAATCAGAACAAAGCAGCAATTAGAGGGCTGGAGCGGGTAATAAGTATTCGATAAAACACAGGGGGTTTGTTTCCGCGTTGCGGAAATTTCAATTAACATCGCCGCTTAAGCGGCAAAACGGAGATTAAAGATGAAGAAAAGCATTTTGGTAATTGTAATTGCATTGGCAGTTACGGCTGTTGCCGCGGCACAAAATTATACTGTGCAGAGCATAACAGGACGGGTTCAAAAAGAGGTTGACGGCAGAAGGGTTAATGTTGTTGCCGGGGAAACTCTTGGCACTGATACTGTAATCCATACCGGCGTGGGATCGTCTCTTGTCGTAAGAGAAGGAAGCAGGACACTTACGGTTCCGGCAGCCCGCAGCGGCAAAGTTGGAGAATTAGTTTCTACAGCTTCTGGAACACGAATTAACGGGAATGTGGCGCGAACGGATACCGGCGCGGCAGCGCGTACTACAGGACAAGTTACAACCGCTTCCGCGCGGGCAAGCGATGCGGCAGAAGACAATGATATTGCGGCGGAATAATGAGTAAGGTTAACCGAAACAAGCCGTTCCTCCTGGCAGTTCTTGCGGCTTGTTTTGTTTCTTCGCTGTTGTTTTTTACTTCTCTTGACAACAAGCTGTTTGATTTGTTTTTGCGTTTACTGCCGCCGCTTGCCGAAAACGAAAAGGTGTTTGTCCTTACGCTTGACGATGCTTCGATGGAATATGCCGGAGGGTTTCCGTTCAGGCGCGAGGTTATGGCCGATGTTATTATTTTGTTAAAAGAACTTGGAGTAGAGTCAATTGTTTTTGACTTAAGTTATCTTGACGAAAGCGCAGAACGCTTTTGCCCCCAGTACGCCGTGGATTTGTTTATTCAACATCTTAATTCCGGTATTGCAGATTTGGATTCTGCGGTGTCCGTAATTCCGTTGTTGGGCAGGGATGTAGACGAATACTTTGCCAAGGCTCTGGCTTTTAGCGGCTCCTCGTGGCTTACGCTTACCATGCTGCCTCCCGAAGTTTTTATAGACGATGATGTAATAACAAATAAGGAAACAGATCGCTATTTAGCGGAATTTCTTGCGGCGCAAGATGTTTTTAGTTATGGCGATACAAAAACGCCTTCGTCAGCCGCTGTTATACCGTCGATCCAAAAACTTTTAAGCCGTGCAAGAGGCGCAGGATTTGTAAACGCCGGCCCCGATTCTGACGGAATTAGGCGGCGTGTAAATCTTATGTGGAAATATCAGGATAATTATTACAAACAACTAACGCTTGCGGCAATACAGGAAAAGCTGGGTTATGACACAGTATCAATAACAAATAAGGCAATTACCCTGAATTTAAATGACGGCGGAACTTTGCGAATTCCACGGGCGCAGGATGGAACTGTGCTTTACAGGTGGCCAAAAAAATCTTTTAACGAATATAATACAATGTCGCTTGTTTCGCTTATTCAGCATATTATGCTGGAGCCCGTGCTGGCGCAAAACATCAGCCTTATGAACGATTTAGGGCTTTTCTTTTATTGGGACGGCGGCATCGAGGGCGATGGCATCGAGGACGATGGCATCGAAGGCGCCGAATCAGAGCTTCTTACCCCTTGGGAATATTATATTAAAGCCGAGGAAATTAAGAACAAAGAACTTGCCGGAAATTTTGCCGCAAGCGATAATTGGCTTCTTGCGCGGCAGTTGTTCTTTTATACATTTAAAACTTTTCTTAATGGTCATTATGAAGATGCCGTTCTTGCCGATGTAGAGGAGTATCCCGAGACAGCGGATTTAGTGCGGGAGTTGTTTGATGTCTGCCGCGAACAATTCGAACGCCTGTTGGTAATTCGCAAGGATGCCGAGGTTTTATACGGCAGTTTTAGCGTTATCGGTTCCGATGCAACATCAATGACAGATCATAGTATTGTACCCTTTGAAAAAAATTATCCCAATGTCGGCAGCTACGCAGTTCTTGCCAATATGCTGCTTGCAGGGGATTTTCTTGTAGATGTTCACTGGTTAATACCTGCAATTATTGCTTTTCTGTATTCGCTTTTAACAGGTTTTATTGTAACCCGCCTTGATACTCACCTGTCAATATTAACGGGTTTATTCGGCATTATTCTTTTATGCGCTTTGTTTGGATTTTTCTTTGTTGTAAGTAAAATATATCTTGGACTTGCGGTTCCGCTGGCTGCCGTAACTTTATCATTTTTAACCATAATGATTAGTAAATTTTTAACCACAAGCCACGAAAAGGCTTTTTTGCACAATGCTTTTTCCCGCTACCTTGCGCCGGAAATAATAACCGAGCTTATTAATGATCCTGTTAAACTGAATCTTGGCGGCGAGAAACGCGAAATGACAGCAATCTTTACCGACATTAAGGGTTTTTCTACAATTTCCGAACAACTAGATCCCGCCCATCTTGTAAGATTGCTTAACCGTTATCTGACATTAATGAGCAATATCGTTATGGAAAATATGGGTACAATAGATAAATACATAGGGGATGCAATAGTTGCATTCTACGGTGCGCCTATATTCCGTGCAGACCATGCCGCTCTTGCCTGTCGCAGCGCTATTGCAATGAAGGCGGCAGAAAGAGAATTAAACAAAACTGTACTGGAAGAAGGTTTGTCTCCTGTAAAAATATTTACCCGCATTGGTATAAACACAGGCGATATGGTAGTAGGAAATATGGGCGCGGAAAATAAGATGGACTACACAATAATGGGCAATGCGGTTAATCTTGCCGCGCGCCTGGAAAGTGTAAATAATCAATACCACACCGGCGGCATATTAATCAGCGAATACACCCGAAACAAAATAGGCGATGAATTTTTATTGCGCCGCCTAGACCGTGTACGGGTTGTCGGAATTGACACACCGCTAAGGTTGTACGAACTTTTAGGAATGAACGATGAAAATGGCAAAATGGATAATTGGGAAAAAGCGATGGATTTTTACGAAGAAAGAAAATTCAATGATGCAGGCAGGCTGTTTTTTTCCATAATGAAAAGTAATCCAAGCGACAAGACTGCGGAAATGTATGTAGAACGCTGTAAGGCATGTATTCAGAATCCTCCGCCTTTAAACTGGGACGCAGTAAGAAATTTAACGGAGAAGTAAAAAGTGGGTTTTTGGTTAAATAAAATATTAATTATTTTTATATTCTTTGTTTCTTCTTTCCTTCTTTTTGCAGAAAGCGAATTTTCTTTGCGCATTGCTCCCGCTGTCGAAGCGCCAATAAGTATTCAGGAATTCAGTCCCGGTTTAGGAGCAATAGCTTCTTTTGATTGGATGTTTAGAACTAAAGCCAGATTGGATTTTGGTATAAGCGCGGAAGGTTCTTTTGCATCTTTGCCTTTTGCAGTAGGCGATCCGCTTACTTTGCTGGAAGGCAGGGCAGGATTGCTTTTGCGGTGGCGGCCTTATTCCAAAATGGGTACGCTCGACCGCTTGGCTTTCCGCGCAGGGGCTTATGGCGGAGTGTATCTGTATTCCAGAGATGGAAAAAGCGCGGTTAATCCTTTGCTTTCGTCCGCTCTTGGTTTTGAATTCAATTTGTCTCCTTATTTTTCGTTATTTGCAAACGGCGGTTATGCTTACAGGGTTTTTAGCGAACGCTCAGGGAACGCAGAACCTTTAACTTCTTTTAGCGCAGCTTTGGGGTTAAGGCTTAACTTGTCTGAAACAATGGGCGGCAGAGCAAGAATCAAAATTGAAAAAACAGATCAGTATAGAATTTTTCCTGTTTCGTGGGCATGGTACGAAAATAATCCTGTTGCAATGGTAAAAGTAACAAACGAGGAGCCCAATGCCATTACCGATGTAAAACTTTCTTTTTTTATGGACAGTTACATGAGCCAGCCCTGGACTTTTGCCGTCCTGCCGCACCTTGCGCCGGGCGAAAGCGCCGAGGTTCCTGTAACAGCTTTATTTAATTCAGCCATGATGAATTTAACAGAAACCGTAAATGCAAATGGTGTTTTGCAAATACAGTACCGCAGTTTAGGTACACGGAAAGAAACAAGCTCTGCAATACAAATGCCGATATTTCACCGTAACACCCTTTCGTGGGATGATGACCGGCGGGCTGCGGCTTTTGTTTCCCCCAATGATTTTACAGTCCGATATTTTTCGCGATATGTTGCCGCCGCAGTAGAAAGTAAAAAGTTAAAAACAAGAAATAATAGATTGGCAAATATGCCGGAAAATATTATTTATGCCGCAGCTTTGTTCGAGGCTTTGCGCCTGTATGGCATTAGCTATGTTGTTGTTCCCGCTACATCCTTTGTAAATGTTTCTGCAGATGAATCTGTATTAGATAATGTCAGTTTTCCTTATCAGGCTTTGTACTATCGCGGCGGCGACTGTTCGTATCTTTCGATTCTGTTCTGCTCGCTGCTGGAAGCGCTCGATATAGAAAGTGCCTTTATTACGATACCCGGACATATTTATATTGCATTCGAAGTGGGCGATAATTCCTGGAACCTAAACAGCACTGAAATAATCGAGCTGGACGGCAAACGCTGGCTGCCTGTAGAAATAACAATCCCCGACGAAGGATTTGTCCGTGCATGGCGTGTGGGAGCGCGGCAATGGAGAAATGCAGGTACAGATGCGGCATTACACCCTATAAGATCGGCATGGGAAGTATATCCGTCCGTAACAGTCCCCGCCGAAGGCGCTCACCTGCCGGAACTGCCTGAATGGGATCTAATTATTTCCGAATTGATAATGGAATTAACAAAGATCCTTAATTTATAGTGTGCGTGTTTGTTGGAAAAAGTTTGATGCCGCATGGTGACGGTTAGGTGAAATATAAAGACAAATTAAATTAAAAATACTACCCAATCAATACTTCCGCCAACTCGATATCGCCTTCCGCAAGTGCTGTTCGTATCCTGCTGGAGCTTATTGGAAATCCGTTGTAAAGAACTTCCGGCACAATTTCTACAGGAATACCCTTATCCGTAAAAAAATCGCGGATTGCTTTTGCATCTGTGTCCAGCCCGCAGCCACAGCGGAAGTTAGAGCCTACTGCAAAAAAGCCAATCTCCGCATGGGCAAGCAATGTTTCCAAAAACTCCCTGCCCGTCATGCGGCTAAAATCTTCCGTAAAATCAATAACGATTAACACCTCTACGCCAAGTGCCTCTAAAGCAGCGGCTTTTTCTTCGAAAGATTGAATAATAAACGGAATTTTTTCGCTCTTGTATACAGGTTCCCTAAATGTAATTACCACAGGCACGGTGTTGCGCACATTCTTAGGCAATATTTGTTCGATTAAAGCTTTGTGCCCTTTGTGGACACCGTCAAAAACCCCCACCGTCATGGATGCTTTGCCGGAAGGAAGTCCGCGCTCTAAAAATTCATTCCAATTAATTATTTGCATTTTTTATTTCTTTCAGTTTTTCGCTAAACAATTCATAGTCCGGAGCAAGTTTAACAGCTTTTTCCAAAAGACGGACAGCGTCTTTTTTCTTGTTTTTAATAAAATAAACCAGTCCCCATAAATAATAAAGCGCAGGGTCTGCCGCAGGTCTTGGTTTTTTTTCTATTCTAAGTTTTTCCGCTTTAACAAATTCTTTGTTGCAGTTGTCGTAATCTTCTATGCTAAAATACCATTTTCCGGCTAACCCATGAGCTTCCCAATTATCTTTGCCAATTGTTAATATCTTCGGAATTAAAACTTCAAGTTCGGCATTATTGTCTTGTCTAAGAAAATTTTTTCCTGCTTCAAGATAAAAGGCGGCTGCCTCTTTTTTTCTGCCCATTTGTTCCAGAGAGTTTGCGGCATTGGCGGCATAAACGCCGTTTTCTCTGTTCATTTTATAAGCTTCTTTCCATGCATTTGCCGATGCCCTGTATTCTTTTAGCTCGAAGCAGCAGCGCGCATACATTATGTAGTAATCAATATCTTTTTCCAGTTTATCCGCCTGACTTTGTAAAAATTCTTTTAGGTCTTCAAACATATCAAGTTCGTTTAGTATTTTAATTTTTTCTGCAAATGCAAGCTTTCCTTCCGGAGATGCAGGCCATTGTTCTATAAGAGAATCAATATATTCAAGCGCCTCTTTAAATTGTCCAAGACGAAAAGACATTCGGCTGGCAAGTAAAAGTTCTTTTTTTGTTCTGGCTTCCGTGTAAGTTGTTGCAATACCGCGAATAACATCGTCTCTGCGTTTCCATGCCCTGTTAATTTGATCCATTGCCTTTGCAGGTTTATCCATTACCGCAAAAGTTTCCGCAAGTCTTAGGCGGCTGTCCGCATTAATGCTTGTGTCGCTTGTCCATTTTTTAAATTCATTTTCTATTGCGCTGACACGAGCATCTATACTTATATAATTCAAATACGCTGCACAGGTATATTTGCTGTTCTTTTTGGCAGCGCCGGTATCATAGTCGGTATCATACGAAGCTGCGACAAAACCAAGAGTGCCGTTTTGGATAGAATCGTCGCTAATTTCCGCAACCCATGTTCCATTAACTGTAAAAATAAGGTAAGAACCGTAAGTAATTATTTTTAGGTCGATATTTGATCCGTCAAAATTTGCAATTTCTGTCCAGGCAATAAGAGTCCGGGGAGCGCCGTCTTTTACAACATCGAACCTAAAATACCCCTTGCTGGATACCAATGCCATATAGTAGGAATCCTGGCTCATAATGCGAAAAATAATACCTGTAGACGCATAACCGCCCATGCTGTCCAGCCTTATTTTTGCATCGATAACATGATCCTGATACTCAATTTTGGGGATATCCGTATAGGCAATTAAGTTTGTTTTTTTTAACCCCAGGCTAAGAGCATTGTCAGACAGGCTGACATTATACGAATCTTCTGATTTAATATTAAAAGGATGTTGTTTTGTCAGGGCAAACTTTGCTTTGGTAAAGTCCACAACCAGCCTTGCTTCCGGTTTTCCGTCAGGATCCCTCTGGAAGATTTTATTGGAGAGAGCATACATGAACCTTCTGAAATTACCAAACATATTTAAGCGTAGCACTAAAAGCGGGGAAAAGTCGAGACATTCCACAGAGCGAATCGATATTTTTCTGCTTATTACCCTGTTTATTGTAATAATTACCCCCTTTATTATCATGCTTGTTAATAAAATAAGCGCGGATATCCGGCTTGCAAATCTGTATATTTCGCCCCGTTTCGAAGAACTGTTCGGCAAAACAATGGCAGAAAACCTGCTGCGCGAATTTAACGAGGCAAACCCCGATATTCGTGTGCGTATACTTCCTGCACAGACCGATAAAAATCAACCCGAAAGAGAACCCGATATAATTATTTACGATAACTCCGATTCCCTAGACGAAGCCGCCTCGCTTGCCCCTCTAAACTCCTATATAGAAAATGATTCCGAAGACATAATTTTTGCAATCCCTCTGGTATCTTTTATGGATGTCCTTTTTTATAATATTAATATTTTGTCGGCTGCCGGATTTGACCGCCCGCCAAGAACAAGAGGGGAATATATTATTTATTCAAGAACCGTACAAGACAGCGGTATTTATACAGACGATCTTTCCGCGCCGGAAAACAATAAACCGGAAAAGCAAAAACTGGAAGATTTTGTACAGGGAAATGCAGCCCTTATAACCGCCTCTACCCGTGCAATTTCTTTTTTAAGGGAAAGATTGGAAGATAATGAATTTAGTTTAACATCGATACCGACCGCAACAGACGGTTCTGTCGGCAGGTATAATATCAATCTTACAGGAATCTATGCAGGTATTGGAATAAACAGCGCAAATTCGGATGCTGCCTGGAGTTTTATTGAGTTTCTTACGGAAAAACGAGCGTTGTTTTGCGAAATGTTTCAGGCAGTTCCCGGCGTAATTTCTGATATTATTCCCGGCGATTATGTTAATAACGATCCCTTCTATTCCAAAGCCTGGGATATTTTCGAATACAATAAAACGGATGGGCTTTTGTTTTGATAGTCCGCATTAGCCCGCAAAAATTTTCCGGCATTGTCAGAATCCCCGCTTCTAAATCGCATACAATAAGACAACTGTTAATTGCCTCTCTTGCGGACGGTATATCCGAAATTCTCTGCCCGCTGGATTCCCTGGATACCCGTTCCTGTATTTCTGCCTGCCGTGTATTTGGCGCGCAAATAGATGAACAATATGACGGAGAAAATCTTATCAAATTGATAGTTAAAGGCAATGCCAATTTTAGGGACAGCGGGCATCGAACTGAAAATAAAATTGATGTCGGAAATTCGGGAACAACCCTGTATCTTGCGCTTGCGCTTGCCGGACTGCAAAACAATCCCATTCAATTTACCGGCGACGAACAAATCCAAAAACGCAGTGCCGCCCCATTACTGGAAGCGCTTGCCAGCATTGGCGTTAAATGTCAAAGTAATAATGGCTGCGCTCCAATTACGGTGCAGGGTCCCTGGGCAGGCGGCAAGGTTGTTCTGTCATGCCCCACAAGCCAGTATTTATCGGCAATGTTGATAGCCGCTCCTCTTGCCCCCGCAGGCGCAAAAACCGAAATTAATGTCCCTTTGCTTAACGAGCTTCCATATATAGAGATGACTCTTTCCTATTTAAAGGCGCAAGGAATACCCTATAAAGCCGATTTTTTTAGCTCTGTCCCTGCCGCCGGGCAGGAAAACCCCAATTCGGGGTATTTTGTTGTAAATGGCGGGTATTCGTATAAATCTTTTACAAGCTCTGTCCCCGGCGACTTTTCTTCGGCGGCATTCCCCGCTGCCGCTGCCGCAATTACAGGCGGTATTGCTACCCTTTATGGCTTAGACCCTCAAGATACTCAGGGAGACAAGTTTTTTCTGGAAATGCTGCAGGAAATGGGCTGCGAGGTTAGCTGGTCTAGCCCGAAAGACAGCTCTGTCCCCGAAAATACCGGGAATAGCGTTGTAATTTCCCGCAGTAAACCCCTAAAAGGGGGTACTTTTAACCTGAATAAAACCCCGGATATGCTTCCTGCGGCGGCGGCGGTAGCAGCCTATGCAAATGGAGATACAGTTTTAACCAATGTTGCCCATGCCCGCATTAAAGAAACCGACCGTATCGCTGTAATGGCTCAGGAATTGGCTAAATTGGGGGTAAAATGCACGGAAAAACCGGACGGACTCGTTATTCACGGCAAAGGCGGTTTGGAAAACCCCAAAAATTCAAGCTCTGTCCCTCTGTTGGAGGGGCATGGCGACCACCGTGTGGTTATGGCTCTTGCCGTTGCCGCCCTTGGGGGGCAGAGTCCTGTGGAAATAACCAGTGCAGAAAGCGCCCAAGTTACCTATCCCGGTTTTTTTAATATTTTACAGACAATTTAGGTTGACGGCAGTCTTATTTCGGTGTATCATACTCTAATATCCCTATAAAGGCGTCAAAGAAATGAATAAATTTTTTAAACCAATTATTATTGTTGCAATAGCTGCCATTGTGGTGTTATTGTTTGTGTTTGTCGGAAGGCAAGATTCAGATTTTTCGCACAAGTATGCCGGCTACGATTTAACTGGTGCAAGCACGGGAAGAGCCAACACCTTTTCCCGCTACATGGAGCATCATGCAAACGCTCCTTTGGGGCAAAGCAATATACCCATCAATATTTTTGCATACTCGGCTGCGCAGGGTGTTTCCGTGCTGGAAAATTTTCAGGACGAACCAAGGGTATTGCGAACAGAAGAAATAAGCTTTGTAGAATACAAAGTTAATGTAGACAAAGCGGGACTTTATAATTTTTACATGGAATATTTCCCGCTTCCTTCGCGCGGTATTCCGATAGAACGCATCTTGTTAATTAATGGAGAAGTTCCCTTTCTTGGCGCAGACAGACTTTCGTTCCAGCGTGTTTGGGGCGATGCAAGAGAAAGCACCTTTGACAATCAGGGTAACGAGATTCGTCCTTCGCAGGTAGAAAAACCGCGATGGGAAAGTTCCCGGTTTAGGGATTCGCTTGGTTTTATCGTAGAACCTTATACCTTTTATTTACGCGAAGGCGAAAACACTATCAGAATGGAAGGAATAAACGAACCTGTAGTTATTCGCGCGCTGTCAATAATGGCTCCGGAAATAATTCTGCCATACAGGGAAACTTTAGCCGGTATAGATACAGGCCGTTTTACAGGCGGCAACGAAAATTTCTTTTTAAAAATTCAGGGAGAAAGATCGAATCATCGTTCTGATCCTTCGTTATACCCGATTTACGATCGCTCTTCCGGCGCAACAGACCCTGCCAGCGTTGCAAGAATAAGACTTAACATGATTGGCGGACAAAGCTGGCGTGTTGCAGGGCAGTGGATCGAATGGGATTTTGATGTTCCGGAAAACGGAATGTACCGTATCACCATAAAAGGCAGACAGAATTACAATCGCGGCTTTGTATCGAATCGTACCGTACTTATTAACAGACAAGTTCCCTACAGCGAGTTTGCCGCAGTTCCGTTTTCCTTTAATAATAAATGGGAACTTCTTACCTTGCATGATGATCAGGGAGATATTCTTGTTCCGCTGGAAAACGGCAGTCATACCATTCGGCTTCAGGCAACTCTTGGCGGTATGGGCGAATTACTTAACACAATGGAAGAAAGCGTATACCGATTAAATGCCATCTACCGGAAAATTCTTGTTCTTACAGGACCGGAACCCGATATTTACCGCGATTACCGTGTCAATCATGTGTATCCGGAAATAATGACAGCTATGTCTCTCGAAAGCAAAATCCTTTACAAACTTGTAGATGATTTAACAGAATATACAGGGGAAAGAAGCGCACAGGCTGCGGCAACTCTTACTCTGGCGCGTCAGCTTGAGCTTTTTGTAAAAAGACCGGAAAAGATTCCAAGAACTCTTGTAAATTTTAAAGGAAATATAAGCTCTCTTGGCGACAGTCTGCTTGGTCTTGCGCAATCACAGTTGGATATCGATTATCTAATAATAAGCGGAAAAGAAGCCCATATACCGCCGGTGCGGGAAAATTTCTTGGTTGCCGCGCTGCACGAAATAAAATCTTTCTTTATGTCTTTTGTTATAAACTACAGTAATGTTGGCGATGTACACAAAGATGCAATCAGTGTATGGATGATTGCAGGCCGCGATCAAAGTACAATCCTAAAAGCAATGATAGACGATACTTTTACTCCACTAACGGGAGTTAGGGTAAATGTCAGACTTGTTGCGCCGGATGCGGTTATGCCTGCGGTTGTTGCAGGTACGGGTCCGGATATTGTATTAACAGTTCCTCAGGGCGAAGTTATTAACTACGCTATCCGTAAGGCCGTTGTGGATATTTCCAAATTCCCCGGTTACGAAGATGCGGTAAAAGAGCTTAACCCGGAAGTAATGATCCCATTTACCTATGGCGACGGCGTATGGGGGC
Organism: Treponema sp.; assembly: GCA_031286205.1. GTDB lineage: Bacteria > Spirochaetota > Spirochaetia > Treponematales > Breznakiellaceae > WQXQ01. Next base: position 79,497 of record JAITUR010000003.1, on the reverse strand, counting down.
TGCCGGAAGCTCAATACTTCCATGTCATGTATTATAGAAAAGATATTTTAGAAGAGCTTAATTTATCTCTCCCCGATACATGGGAAGATCTTATTAATATTCTGCCGATTATTCAAAAAAACAATATGAATGTCGGTATTCCCTCTGTAGCAAACGCAGATCCTGCGCGCGGCATTCACCCGGACTTTTCCAATTTTATGGCGCACTTGTTCCAGCGAGGAGGCAGGCTATATAACGAAGATGGTTCGCGTGCTCTTCTGGATACAGAAATTGCAATTGACGCATTCGATGTTTATACAAAATTTTATACACATTACAAAACTCCTATAGCATTCGACTTTGTAAACCGTTTCCGCACAGGCGAAATGCCCCTTGCTTTTGCGGATTATTCAAACTTTAACACCTTGGAAGTATTTGCACCGGAGCTTCGCGGTCTTTGGGGTTTTGCAAGAATGCCGGGTCTTAAAAGAAAAGACAAGGACGGCAACGAATATATCGATCGTTCTGTATCTACCGGTACTATTGCGTCTATGATTATTTCTGCTTCGCGAAGACAGGAGCAAGCATGGGAGTTTATGAAGTGGTGGATCAGTTCCCCTACTCAGCTTAGATATGGACGCGAGCTGGAAAGTATAATGGGCGCTGCGGCAAGGTATCCTACCGCAAACTACGAAGCCTTTAAGCAGCTTGCATGGGGCTCCGAGCAAATGGCGGTTCTGGACGAACAGCGTAACTGGACAGTTGGTACTCCAGAAGTTCCCGGCGGATACTTTGTAAACCGCCATGTCGTTAACGCCGTACGCCGTGTTCTTAACGAAGGGCATGATACCCGCGAAACATTGTTGGATTATACCATCACTATAAATGATGAGTTAATAAAAAAACGAAAAGAATTCGGATTGGAATAGGGGGAATAATGAGCTTGACAAGATACCTGGATAAAAAAAGAGAAGCCAGAGAAAAACAAATAAGGGAAATTCATAAACATCGTGTGTGTTATCTTTTTCTTGCGCCTTATGCAATTGTGTTTATACTTTTCTTTGTAATGCCCCTGTTAATTTCTATTTTCTTTAGCTTTACATATTTTAACATTTTGGAGCCGCCAAGATTTATTGGACTTCGTAACTATATAAACCTGCTTCTTGCAGATGATGTATACCTGATAGCTGTAAAAAATACATTTATTATGGCGGCAATCTGCGGTCCTGTCGGTTATATTATGGCATTCTTGTTTGCGTGGTTTATTAACGAGCTTCCTCGCTATATCCGCGCTCTTGTAACTTTAATTTTCTATGCACCGTCTATTGCGGGCAGTGCGTTTATGATTTGGGCGCTTATTTTCTCTGGCGATGCTTACGGTTATGTAAACGGTATTTTAATTAATCTTGGGTTATTGGATCAGCCTATACTTTGGTTAACAGACCCAAAATACATGATGCCGGTTATGCTTGTAATTATTTTATGGATGAGCTTAGGTGCGGGCTTCCTTGCGTTTATCGCCGGTCTAAGCACTATCGATCCTACTTTGTACGAAGCGGGATTAGTAGACGGAATTACAAACCGCTGGCAGGAACTTTGGTACATAACTCTTCCCAACATGAAAGGAATGTTAATGTTCGGCGCGGTTATGGCAATTACACAATCTTTTGGCGTAGGGGAGGTTACTCAAATACTTGCAGGGTTCCCTAGTACGGACTATGCGGTACATACGGTTGTTAACCATCTTGTCGACTTTGGCGCAATCCGTTTCGAAATGGGGTACGCTTCCGCTATAGCTACAATATTATTTATTACAATGATTTTATGTAATTTCATTATTCAGAAATTCCTTAAGCGTGTAGGAACATAAGGGGTAAAATATGAAGAAGATAAAAAAATTAATTGGCGGCAGAAGGCTTAACCGCTCGTACGGCGGAGACACATTTATTATTACCATACTCACCATTTTTGGCGTGTTCTTTGCTTTCCCTCTTGTTTTTAATATTAACCATGCGTTTAAACCGTTAAACGAAATATTCTTGTTTCCTCCCAATATTTTTGTACGCAATCCGACACTGAATAATTTCCAGGATCTCTTTATTATGATGAGCAAATCCTGGGTTCCGTTTTCCAGGTACATTTTTAATACGGTATTTATTACGGCAGTAGGAACCACCGGTCTTATAATTGTTGCAAGCATGGGAGCATTTGTTGTATCCAAGTACAAATTCCCCGGCGCAAAGATTTTCTTTTCCGGCGTTATTATTACTCTTATGTTTTCCCCCTATGTAACCGCAATACCCAACTACCTTGTTTTGGCAAGTCTTGGGTGGGTAGACACTTATCTTTCGGTTGTTATTCCGGCATTTGCCATGCCTATGGGATTCTTCCTTCTTAAACAATTTATAGATACCATTCCGGATACGCTTTTAGAAGCTGCAACCGTGGATGGCGCAAAAGAATTCGGTATTTTTACATGGATAATTCTGCCAATGATTAAACCGGCATGGCTTACTGTAATGATTTTCTCTGTACAAAATCTCTGGAATGCCAGAGCATCCAATGTAATTTATTCCGAAGAATTAAAGACATTGCCGTATGCGCTTTCTCAGATAATTACAGGCGGCGCTGTAACAATTGCCCGCGCCGGTGTTGGAGCGGCGGTAACTCTCTTTATAATGATTGTTCCGCTTGTTATGTTTATCTTTGCTCAAAGCAATGTCTTGCAGACAATGGCAAGCTCGGGAATTAAGGAATAAGTATGAAAAGAATAATCATTTTAAGTATCTTCCTTTTTACTCTGCTCTTTGTTTATGCGGAGCCCTCTAACTACACTTACAATTATGACTTCTGGCGGGAACAGGTTGCGTCTCCTGACGCTTATCGTCCAAGCGCGTACATTCTTGGCGAAAATTTGGGAATTGGTCATTTCCGCGATCCGCAGGGGCTTTATATCAGAGGAAACCGTATTTATATCTGCGATACCGGCAACAGCAGAATTGTATTAATCGAAGTAAACGATCGCGGCGAACATAATGTTGTAAAGGTTTTTTCTTCCGTATTAATTGACGGGCAGCAATCGGCTTTGGCAGGACCTACGGATATTTTCGAAGACAGGGACGGTTCTCTTTATATTGCAGATAACAGGAATCAGCGAGTAATTAAACTGGACAGAAACTGGAATCATGTTTATTCCATATATAAACCGGACGACGAAAGTTTTGCCGAAAATATGGAATTTTTGCCGGTAAAACTTGTAGTAGATTTTGCAGGCAGAATTTTTGTCCAGGCTACAAATGTTAACAAAGGACTTTTGGAATTCGATAACCGCGGTGAATTTGCCGGTTATATGGGTGCCAATAAAGTTGTAATTAATATTATAGATTATATTTGGAAACTTCTTGCTACACAGAGTCAAAGAGCGCAAATGGATTTATTTGTTCCTACCGAATATACCAATGTTGCTTTAGACAACGACGGTTTTATTTATGTTACCAATGCTACGGGGCAGACAGATCCGGTAAGAAGATTAAATGCGATGGGGCAGGATATTCTTATCCGCAATGGTTACGAAGACCCTGTTGGAGATTTAACTTACGGTAATGCGGGCGGTATTTCCGGCCGTTCAAGGTTTATAGATATTGTCGCGTTTGATAACGATTCCTACGCTGCGTTTGACAGAACACGCGGCCGTGTTTTTATGTACGATTTTCAGGGCAATCTTTTGTACACATTTGGCGGTATAGGAAATAGAGAAGGTTATTTTACACTGCCGGTAGCTTTGGATAGGATGGGTTCTTCTCTTTATGCTTTAGATTCCAGAACTGCCGCTCTTACCTGTTTTAGTTTAACTCTTTATGGAGAGCTAATTAACGAAGCTCTTGATGAATACAAGGCAGGCCGCTATGAATCTTCCGCAGAAGTTTGGGAAAAAGTTCTTAAAATGAACGGAAATTACGATCTTGCTTATATCGGTATTGGCAGGGCATCGCTTAGACAGGGCGATTATCAAAAATCCATGAAATATTACAAACTTAAACATCACCGCGAAGGTTATGGAAAAGCTTTCCAGCTTTATCGTAAACAATGGACGGAAGACAATCTTTGGAAAATGCTTTTGGTATTGGGCATTATTATATTAGTACCGCTTGCCGTAAGAAAATCCATTAATACTATCAAGGAGATCAGAGAATCATGAAAAACCCGATAGATAAAAACTGGTGGCAGCATTTTGGTAAAACTCTTAAATATTCATTGTATGTATGTACGCATCCCTTGGATGGTTTTTGGGATTTAACCCATGAAAAGCGCGGCTCTATTGCTGCTGCCAATCTTATTGTATTTCTGGCGGTTATTATAGAAGTTCTGCGGCTGACATTAACAAATTTTCAGTTTGTTACTATTAACATGGAATTTTTTAATGCGGTTATTGTTGTAATGCGTATTATTCTTCCAATTTTTCTGTGGACTGTGGCAAATTGGGGTCTTACAACCCTAATGGACGGAAAAGGAAAGATGCACGAAATTTACATGACAGTCGCTTATGCTCTTACTCCATGGGTAATTATTAATGCCTCCATGATTGTTTTAAGCCAGTTTATAACCTTCGAAGAAGGTGCCGTTTACTGGGTGCTTGCAGGATTTTCCGCATTATGGACAGGTATGCTAATTCTTGCAGGAATGATGATGGTACACGATTACAGCCTTACAAAAACCATTATGTCCAGTCTTCTGACTATCGTAGGAATGGGAGTTATGGTATTTGTATTTGTTGTATTTTTTAGTCTTGTAAGCGATGCAATTGCATATTTTATATCGCTGTATAAAGAAATAATGTTCCGGATTCTATAGGAGGAAAAGTGAAAAAATTATTTTGGCTTTTAGTAATTTTTAGTGTTTTATTTTCTCTTGCTTCCTGTAACAGAAGGATAATAAGAGTTAAACCTGTTGTCGGTTATGCAATGGAAGAAGGTGTGGAAATACCGCAAGAATTGGTTTTGGAAAATCAATATTTGGAGCTTCGCTTTATTACAGAAACTGCCGGCATTATTTTAAAAGATAAAGTTAAAGGTATGGAATGGCATTCCACTCCGCCGGATGTAGACAATGACAAGTCTGCAACTGTAGTAACAATGGATTTAATGAAGTCGCAGTTTTCGCTCCAGTACGCAGATGTAAGCGGTGTTGGAGAAACTTTGTATTCCGGTACACAGAGCGTAGAAAAAGAAAATTATAATTTCGAAATTATAAATAACGGTATAGAAGTTAATTATACTGTAGGAAATGTCGCCCGTACTTATATTATTCCAATTACCTGTACAGAAGAGCGGTTTAAACACTACATGGACAGGATTAACCCCAGTTATAAAAACAGGGTAGAAGCAAGCTATCGTCTTTATGATATTAACAATTTGCGTTCCAACGATAACAGGGCAGAGCTTCTTTCGCAGTATCCGGATCTTGCAGATCAAAAACTTTGGATAATTCGCGACGCTACCCAGGAATTTATGAAAGCAGACATGGAATCGTGGTTTCATGATGCAGGATATACCCGCGAAGAATTTATGGAAGATGCGGCTCGCCAAATTAGTGCGGGCGTGGACGAAAGACCCGCTTTTTCAATTACTATCAGATACGAGCTAGACGGTAAATCCCTTATTGTAAGTGTTCCTTATGACAGTATTGCTTATAGGGCTTCGTATCCTCCTACCCGCCTTGATCTTCTGCCGTTTATGGGAGCCGCCGGAATAAATGATCAAGGATATATGTTTGTACCGGATGGATCCGGCGCTCTTGTTTATTTTAACAATGGAAAGTTTAATCAAATTGCTTCCAATAACCCGGTGTTTGGCTGGGACGAAGCAATACCCCGCGATGCAGTAATAATTAATAATAAAGCGCCATTCCCCGTTTTTGGAATTCAGAAAAATGGAAACGCCCTTGTCTGTATAATAGAAGAAGGTTCTTCGTACGCAAGGATAACAGCAGATGTGTCAGGCCGTAATGCGGCTTATAATAGGGTGTATGCCTACTTTGATATAGTTCATGGCGCTATATTGGATATTTCCGGAAGGTCTGACCGTGCGGTATATCTGTACGAAAATGGCCTGCCTCAGGGCGAAAGTATTAAATTGCGCTACACAGTATGCGAAGAGCCCGGTTATATGGGTATGGCAAAAGAATATCGCGAGTGGCTTATAAAAAATAATCCGCATCTTGCAAGCAGAAGTTTTAGCGACCTTCCGGTTGCTGTAGAAATTATTGGCGCTGTAAACAAGACACAGCACCGTATGGGAATCCCTTTCGATCTGCCTTTAATGCTTACTTCTTATAAAGAAACTCAGGATATTATTAATGATTTAGGCGGCATGGGCTGGAAGAATGCCAAAATTAAACTTTCGGGCTGGTTTAACCGCAGTTACGAACACAGGGTTCCAACAAATATTACTTTAATAAACGAGCTTGGTTCCAGAAGAGATTTCGAAAAAATTGTTGATGTTTCTCAGCAAAACGGCTTTTCACTTTTCCCGGAAGCAGACTTTGTGTTTGTAAGAGATCTTCGTGCTTTTGACGGCTTTAGCCTGTACCGCGATGCCGCGCGCTATGTAACACGCAAGCGTGTAGAAAAATATCCATACAGCTTTGTATGGTTTGGAGAAAGAATCCGCTGGGGCAAACTTAATTACCTTGTTCGTCCGGAAGTGTCCATGAATATGGTGGATGGATATGTAGACAAAATATCCAAGATGGGAATGCAGAACATAGCATTCAGGAATATGGGTTCTTCTCTTGCCGGGGATTTTAACGAAAAACGCCATGTAAGCCGCGAAGCCTCCATGAGGATGCGCGCACAAAAATTCGAACAGCTTCATAATGCAGGTAACAAAGTAATGGTTAACGCAGGTTACTCATATTCAGCGCCTTGGGCAGATATAATTGTCGATATGGCTCTTGATTGCCAGGGTTTTGCAATTACAGATGCGGCTGTTCCGTTTTATCAGATTGCATTATCCGGCATGGTTCCATATACAGGGCGCGCTATTAATCTGGCAGAAGATTACACAATGAATATACTTAAAACAATCGAAAGCGGCGCAGGTTTGCATTTTAGTTTTATTAAAGAAGAAACTGTAGAGCTGCAGGAAACAAAGTTCAGGCAATTTTACGCAAACGAGTACGATAAATGGATAGATGACGCAAACGATTTGTATCAGCGGTTTTCTACGGACTTTGCAGGTATTTACGGTCAGCAAATAGTTGATCATAGAATTCTGGCGCCCGGAATTACGGAAACGCAATACCGGGATGGAACTGTGGTTTATGTAAACATGAACGAAAATAATTATGAAGTCAGGCGGGGGAGATAATGCGTTTTATTACAAAGTACTTTATGAAAAAAGACGAAAAACTAACTCTTACAAGCGAAGGCAGGAATGCTGTTACCGGATATTTGTTCTTGCTTCCTTTTATTGTCGGCTTCTTAAGTTTTATGTTTTTCCCTATTATCGAATCTCTCCGCATGGTATTTAGCCAGGTAACAATCGATATTATTAACAACGGTTTTGCAATGGAATTTACGGGTATGGAAAACCTAAAGCGTGTGTTTACCATAGACCCGGAGTTTGTACGCTTCCTTACAGAAGAAATTTGGCGCATGGTATTAATTGTTCCCGCAATTATTATTTTCAGCCTTTTTATTGCCTTGCTTTTAAACCAGGAGTTTAAGGCAAGAGGGTTTGTTCGTGCCGTATTCTTTCTGCCTGTAATTCTTTCGTCCGGCGTTATGATTGGATTGGAAACAAACAATTCGCTTCTAACCAGCATGGCGGAAATTATCAGAGAAGGAAATACTTTAAAAACTTCTATAACAGGCGTATTGGAAGATATACTTGTTGCCGAAGGCGCAGCAGCAGATTTTATGGAATATATCTTTATTATTGTGAATCAGATTTATGATATAGCAATGGCATCCGGTATTCAGATAATTATCTTCCTTTCTGCACTGCAAACAATTCCACCCAGTATGTTCGAAGCAGCAGAAATTGAAGGCGCAACTTCTTGGGAATGTTTTTGGAAAATAACTTTCCCAATGGTAAGCCCGTTAATTCTTGTAAATGTTGTTTATAGCGTGGTGGACTTCCTGTTAAGGACAGATAACCGGGTTATGTTAAAAATAAATACTGCCACCATTCAAATGATGCAATTTGGATTTGGAACTGCAATGGCGTGGGCATATTTCCTGGCAGTTATGGTAATTATTGGAATTGCCATTGGTATAATTTCAAGGAAGGTGTATTACTATGAGTAAAAAAACAAAAGAATGGGGTAGTATTAGCCGAGGTTATTTTTACAAAAAAAATGCTCTGGATATTACATATAAAGTATGCCGCGCAATTCTCTTGTTCGGTCTTTGCTTTTTAATTTTACAGCCTATCCTGGACAAAATTTCTGTCAGCTTTATGGGAGAAAATGATATTTACGACGGAACTGTAATTAGTATTCCGCGTAACTTTTCTACCAATAATTACCGGTTGGTTGCATCGGATTTTATGCTAAACTATTGGCCGTCTCTTTTTCAGACATTAATAATCGTATTATCCAGTGCTGTTTTACAAATTGCCGCCTGTACTTTAGCGGGTTACGGCTTTGCCCGTTTTAGGTTTCCGTTTAAGAAATTCTGGTTTTTCTGTGTAATGTTAATTATTGTTATTCCGCCGCAGACTATTATGTCTTCGCTTTACCTTAATTTCCGGTTCTTTGACATATTTGGACTTGTAAAATTAATTACCGGGGAACCAATCAATTTACTGAACAGTGTTTGGGGGTTGTTGCTGCTTTCGGCAACCGGCATGGGGCTTAAGAGCGGATTATATATCTTTATGCTTAGGCAATATTTCCGCGGTATGCCCAAAGAATTGGAAGAAGCGGCATGGGTCGACGGCTGCGGTAAATTTAAAACCTTTATTCGTATTATGCTGCCGGATGCTATGCCAATGTTAACTTCTTGTTTCCTATTCTCTTTTGTATGGCAGTGGACGGATTCTTTTTATGCAACAATCTTCTTAAACAACTACAGAATGTTGGCAAGAGGTTTAGGCTCTCTTGCGGAACGATATGCACAGTGGTATGCACAAACCCGTGTGTTTGCCGGCGCAGGTGGTGTTAGTGCGTTTGCTCCGGTTGGAGAAACTCAAATGATGATTGCGACAGGTATGTTAATGTGTCTGGCTCCGCTTATTATTCTTTACCTTGTAGCGCAAAAAGCATTTGTCGAATCGCTGTCTCAGACCGGTATTAAGATGTAGATTTCAACGCCCAAGGGTGATGAGATAAATTTATTATTTGGAGGAATGATATGAAGATGACAAAATGGGTTGGATTAATCCTGTGCGCTCTTATAATTGTTACAGGAATGTTCATGTTAAGCGCATGCGGAAAACCATCTCTTAGAGGAACAGATATCGTTATTGGTAACTGGTGGGCAGATTATGATGTAAACAGCATCGTACCCCGCAACGATAGCGAAGAAAGAATCCTTGAATGGCGAACCAAAATCCAGAAGGATTATGGTTTTAGAATGCGCGAAAGAAATATCGCAAGCTGGAACGAAATGCCTCAGGTAGCTGCAACATCCATTATGACAGGAAGCCCTGCCGCAACAGTATTCGTACTGCAAGGAAACTGGGCAATGTCTTTAATTACACAGAACCTTGCGTATCCTGTAAGCGAAAGCAAAGTTATCGATTTAAGGAATCCGGAACCCGTAGACAAAGATTTATTGCCGCCGGTATGGAACAAATCATCAATCGATGCCTTTACATTTAACGGAAAAACCTACGCATTCAGCGAAGGTATCAACATGACAAATGCCCAGGTTATCTTCTTTAACAAAAGATTGTTTAGAGAAGCCGGTCTTGATCCCGAACTTCCTTATGATATGCAAAGAGATGGAACATGGACATGGGACAACTTCCTTGCTATTTGTAAACGGCTTACCAGAGATATTAACAACGACGGTATTACCGATACTTACGCAATGCCAAGAGACCTTTCTACAGATATTCTTGATGCAATTCTTTCCAGCAATGGCGCAACCTATGTTGACAGAGACCCCGAAACCGGAAGATTTGTTAATGCAACCAACAGACCGGAATTTATGGAAGGGCTGCAGTTTGCTATCAGACTTAACAACGAAGGTATCATGAGACCAAAACCGGACGGAGTAAACTGGGACTGGTACAAATCTGAATTTGCAGACGGAACTGTCGCAATGCGTATAGACGAATCTTATGTATGGGGCGAACTCCAAAACATGAATGATGACTGGGGCGTAGTAATGTTCCCCAGAGGTCCAAGATCGGACTCTTATCGCGTTTATACCCGCGAAAATATGCTTGTCATTCCCGCTACATTTAAACCCTCTCAGGTCGATCAGATTCTGTGGGCGCTTTCCCTCTGGTACACACCTGTAACAGATGATTGGGCAACCGGCTGGTATGCAACTTTCCGCGATCCGCGCGCAGTTGACGAAACCCTTGCCCTTATTCGCAATACCGATCTGCATATGCCGAAGAATTATGTATTTATTCCCGGTTTACAGCGCGGTCATATTGCATGGGAAATGTGGCATCATGATGGAGACCCGCAGCAGTTAATCGAAAAAGTCGAGCAAGATTGGAATGCCAAGATTGCAGATGTTAACAATCTATTGTTTGGTCAATAAAATTAATTACGAGATTACCTAAAGGTAATTTCGTAATTAAACAGTTTTTAAAAGGGGGTTCGCAAGAACCCCTTTAATAATTTTAGTTATATGGAAAATTAATGGGTAAATTAATTGTAAATGGAACCAGTTTGCCGAATATCCCGTGGGAAGACAGACCGTCTTCCAGTAACCCTAAAAAAGAAATTATGTGGCGGTATTCAAAAAACCCGATTATTCCGCGCGATTTAACTTTGCGCTCTAACAGTATTTTTAACAGTGCTGTTGTTCCTTTTAAGGTAGAATCCGTAAGATACGAGTTTGCCGGTGTGTTCCGCTGCGACGATACTTCTCGCCACATGGATATTAATGCGGGCAGAAGCAAAGACGGTATAAATTGGGTTATAGAAGATGAACCAATCAAGTTTATAAAAACAAATCCCGATATACCCGATTCTGAATATAAATACGATCCTCGTGTTATTTTTATAGAAGATAGATATTATGTAATTTGGTGTAATGGCTATCATGGCCCCAGTCTTGGTATTGGCTACACCTATGATTTCGAAAAATTTTACCAAATGGAAAACGCGCTTATGCCGTACAACCGGAATGGCGCTCTCTTTCCGCGAAAAATTGGAAATAATTATGCAATGTACAGCCGTCCCAGCGATTCCGGCCATACTCCGTTTGGAGATATATTTTATTCGGAAAGCCCTGATCTTGTTTACTGGGGAAAACACCGCCATGTTATGTCTCCTGCAGGCGGCTGGCAAAGTACAAAAATAGGAGCAGGCCCCTGCCCAATCGAAACAACCGAAGGATGGCTGATGTTTTATCATGGAGTGTTAACATCTTGCAACGGATTCGTGTATTCCTTTAGCGCTGCTCTCCTTGATATAGATAAACCCTGGAAAGTAATTGCGCGCGCAAAACCCTACATGATAAACCCGCGCGAACTTTACGAGCTTGCAGGCGATGTCCCCAATGTTACCTTCCCCGTTGCCGCGCTTACAGATGCAGACACCGGCAGGATTGCAATTTACTACGGCTGTGCGGACACCGTTACAGGACTGGTATTTGGATATATCGATGAAATAGTTGATTGGATAAAGCAAAATAAAATATAAAGAAGATTATGGAGGATTATATGAAAATGGCAAAACAGGTTGTATTGTTACTGAGCGCTGTGGTGCTTGCAGCGGGAATGTTAATTTTAAGCTCGTGCGGAAAACCGTCTCTTAGAGGGACTGTAATTGTTATTGGTAACTGGTCGGATGATTATGATGTAACCAAATTTGTCCCGCGCAACGATGCCGAAGAAAAAATCCTTGAATGGCGGACTAAAATTCAAAAAGATTACGGCTTTACAATGCGCGAAAGAAATATCGCAAGCTGGAACGAAATGCCGCAGATTTCCGCAACATCTATCATGACAGGAAGCCCCGCCGCAACAGTATTTGTATTGCAGGGCGACTGGGCAATGTCTTTAATCGGCCAAAATCTTGCATATCCAATAAGCGACAGCAAACTTTTCGATCTAAGAAATCCCGAGCCTGTAGAAAAAGATGTGGCTCCGCCTGAATGGAACAAAAGTACAATGGATGCATTTACATTTGGCGGCAAAACTTACTCCTTCTCTGTAGGAGTTAATATGCTTAATGCTCAGGTAATTTTTTACAATAAAAGACTTTTTAAAGAAGCAGGACTAGATCCCGAACTTCCTTATAATATGCAAAGAGACGGAACATGGACATGGGACAACTTCCTTGCTGTTTGTAAACAGCTTACCAGGGATGTTAATAACGACGGTATTACTGATACCTACGCTCTGCCCAGAGACCTTTCCACAGATATTCTTGACGCAATTCTTTCTAGTAATGGAGCTGCTTATGTTAGTAAAGATCCGGAAACCAACAGATTTGTTAATGCAACCAGTAAGCCGGAATTTATGGAAGCTCTTCAGTTTGCTATAAGGCTGAATGCCGAAGGCGTTATGAAGGCAAGACCTGATGGAACAAATTGGGATTGGTACAAAGCTGAATTTGCAGATGGTCAGGTAGCAATGCGCATAGACGAATCCTATGTCTGGAATGAATTAAGAAGTATGAAAGACGATTGGGGTGTAGTAATGTTCCCCAAAGGACCCAGGTCCGATACATATCGCGTATTTACAAGAGAGAATGTACTTGTTATTCCCGCCACATTCAAACCCTCTCAGGTTGATCAAATTCTGTGGGCGCTTTCGCTCTGGTACACGCCTGTTACCAATGAATGGAAAGACGGCTGGTATAGCACCTTCCGCGATCCGCGTGCAGTTGACGAAACTCTTGCCATTATCCGCAATGCCGATCTGCATATGCCAAAGAACCATATATTTATTCCCGGTTTACAGCGCGGTCATATTGCATGGGAAATGTGGCATCATGACGGAGACCCGCAGCAGTTGATCGAAAAAGTCGAACAAGACTGGGATACCAAGATTGCGGATGTAAACAACAGATTCTTTTAATGGGTTGTTAACCGAACATACCCGGAATATTCGGCATATTGCCGCCGCGGGCGCCTTTTGCCATTTTTTTCATCATGCCGCGCATTTTCTCGAACTTTTTTAAAAGGCGGGAAACTTCCGCAACAGAAGTTCCGGAACCTCGCGCTATACGGCTGCGGCGCGGCGGTCCGATAATTAAATGGTTTGCCCGCTCCTTGCGTGTCATGGAAGAGAGTATTGCTTCCTGGTATTTTAGCTCTGCTTTATCTATATCGTCTTCGCTAATTTGTCCCTGCATACCGGGAATCATTTCCAGCATGGATTGTAAAGACCCCATTTTCTTCATGGCACGAAGCAGGTTAAGCCAGTCATCCAGAGTAAAGTTTTCTTTCTCCATTTTTTTCTGGAGTTCAAGAGCTTCTTTTTCGTCGAATATCTCCTGCGCTTTTTCTACAAGGCTTACAACATCGCCCATGCCAAGGATTCTGCTTGCTATTCTTTCGGGATGGAAAGGTTCAAAGTCTTCGGGCTTTTCGCCTACACCCGTAAACTTTAGCGGTTTTCCCGTAACAGTTTTAAGCGATAGCGCAGCGCCGCCGCGAGTGTCGGAGTCGAACTTTGTAAGCACAACACCGGTAAGCCCGATCTTTTCGTCAAAAGTTTTTGCAATGTCGGCTGCCGCCTGACCTGTCATGGCATCGGCAACAAGGAGCATTTCTTCCGGCTTGGCTGCATTTTTTAAGCGGGAAAGCTCTTGCATCATTACTTCGTCAATCTGAAGACGGCCGGTAGTATCAATTATAATTGTGTCAATTAAATTTTTCTTTGCCCAGTTAAGAGCATCGTTAAAAACTTTTACGCTGTCTTTAGCCCCGTCTTCTTTGTGAACAGGAATATCAATTTGCCTGCCCAGAACGGCAAGTTGTTCCATAGCGGCGGGGCGTACAAGGTCACAAGCAACAAGCAGAACCTTGCGGCCTTCCTTCTTTAATCGCAGTGCAAGTTTTGCCGCACTTGTAGTTTTGCCGGAACCCTGTAAACCCAGCATTAAAATTGTAGAAATTACATCGGGGCCCCGCAGTTTTAAGGCGCGGCTTGCGGGGTCTGTGTCCCCTAAAAACGAAACCAGTTTGTCGTGGACAATTTTAATAAACTGCTGTCCGGGATCAACAGAGCGAAGGACTTTTTCGCCCTTTGCTTCTTCTATAGTAGAATTTACAAAACGGCGGACAACACGCAAATTTACATCGGCTTCCAGTAAAGCCATTTTAATTGCTTCTACAGCATCTTCTATATTTTTTTCTGAGATGGAAGATTTTCCGGCTACAAAACGGAATGCATCCGTTATTTTATTTGACAATTTTTCCAGCATGGTTTTTCCTTTTTAAAGAACCCCCACGATATTTTTTACAAATTCATAAGGATCAAGCTCGCGATCAAGCATGCGGCTTATTCCAACGGAAATAGGCAGTTTAAGATTATGTTTTTCCACAATGGCTTTTACATGTTTTGCCGCCGCAACACCTTCAGGCAAGTAGCCGATTTCATGAATACGCGACAAAATATCGTCGATATTCTTATAAGAATCTAAAATATTTTTTTCTATTATATCTCTTCCAAAACGCCTGTTTCTTCCGTAAACAGAACGGCAGGTTACATCCAAATCTCCAATCCCCGCAATGGATGTAAATGTTTCCGGATGGGTTGCGCCAAGCGCTTTTCCAAGTATTTGGATTTCGTTTAAGCCCGCCGCAAGCAGAAGGGATTCCGTACCATCGCCAAAAACTGTAGAGCCGCCTATCGATTTTATTGCATCCAGCATTCCAAAGGCAATGGCTATTACATTTTTAACGGCTGCGGAAACCTGTACGCCTCGTATATCAAAAGATGAATAAACGAACAGCCCCGTGTTTTTTAACAGATCGCGGAAGCGTATAGAGTTTTTTGGATTTTCGCTGGCGGCAATAAGACCGGTAATTTTACCGCAGGCCACTTCTTCGGCATGGCTGGGACCGGAAATATAGACCAAAGATTGGCGGTAAAATCCGGGCAGGTAATCTTCCATAGTTTCGACAATTAACCGCGGGCCGCTGTCGGACGATAAAAAACCCTTGGTTATTACGGCAATAGCTGTTTTTCCATCTCGTATCGAGTTTACAGGAAGGGACTTTTTTAGAGTATCCATTAAAAAAATGGAAGGTACTGCGTAAATAAGGAATTCCCGGCCTTCGGCAGCTTCTTCTATATCCGTAGTCGATGTCAGGTTTTCCGGTAATTCGACATTTGGCAGGTATTTGCAGTTTTGATGCTTCTGATTAATATCGTCTTTGGTAGATTCTTCGAAACTCCAAATGACTACATCCTTGTTTTTATCGGCTATTACTTTCGCTATGGCGGTTCCCCAGGCTCCTGCCCCCAGGATGGCAATTTGTGCACTCATGCCTTAATTATGCTTTATTTTCTCTATTTACTCAAGAAATAAATTGTGTTATTCTTATATTGTGAAGAATTTTGCAAAGCTGGTGCTTCTTTTTAGTATAAGTTTTCTTGTTATCTTCCTGATATCCACAGTTTTCAGGTTTCTGGCTCTGCGGGTTGATTGGGCAAAGAATCTGCCTGCCAAACCGGAAACTACTATAACATTGATGATTGCCGCCGCTCATTGGGCATTGTCATTGGCATTATTTGCATCGATTTTATTCGCCCTAAGTTATACCGTAAGACGGAATTATTCCGGATTTATGTCGGTTATTATTTTGATGATTTTGTCCTTTGCTTTCCTTTTTGGGTTTTCTGCAATTTTGAATAACTGGAAAGCCGTACCGCCTTCTCAGACAAGCAGTATCCCGTTGGGCGAAAAAGGATTAATACTTGCCAGAAACAATACATCCATTATTTTATTAAATGGAACTGCAGAACCGCTTGGACCAAGAGTAATATCGATACCCGGCCAGCCTTTGACTTATCACCCATATGCCGGTTCCGATTCTAGTCTTCCGCCTGTTCCGTTTGGAGACGATACCCCCTGGTTCTTAAAAAGCCTTGCCATAGATTTAAAATTAAATGCGGATATGCTTCAGAAACATTATGCCGAAGGTATTGGAACTTTTCTTATTTATGCAGGTTCTTTAATTTTCTTTTTATGTTCATTTGGCTGTGCCATTAAATTCAGCGCATGGCCTTTGGCAAATTTTTTTATAGGTATTCTTGCATTTCGGGGAATTCTTGCCATGAGAATATTTCTTAATTCGCCTGATATACAGGAAATTATGGGTTCCTTCCTAAAAGAAGCTTTGCCTGCCTCTCTTGCTGTTCCTTTAATTTCTCTTGTTCTGGGTACGCTGCTCCATCTTTATTCCATTTTGATTTATTTATCGAAAAGGAGGCGTGACGATGACTTTTAATACGGAGAAATTACGCAACCCCAGAAATGTTTTTATTATTTATATGCTTGCATCAAGTTTGGTTATAATGATTTTTAAATTTATTTTTCCGGGCAGTACGGCGCCGCTTTTAATTTATTCTATGGATTGGCGTTTTATTCAGGGCGCTTTGTTATTATTTAATCTTTTTCCTGCTTTGGTATTATCTGCGCTTGTAATTCCTTTTGGAATTGTCTCCAGCTATGAAGAAAGTTACCAAAGTTTTTCTGAAATGTTTTTTAAAAGACTTTCTGTTTCCGTAATTATTGCCGTAATAGCCGCGGTTATTTACGGAATAATTTTCTTTTTAGCTTTTCCTGTTGTTAAAAACAGGGAAGAAAATATGCGTTTTACGGGAGAATTATACAGGCTGTCAAAGTTACATATGCAGGACCGCTGCGAAAAAGGGGAATGGAAAGAAGCTGCACAGTTTCTTGCAATCTGCGAAAGAATTTGGTATAACAGTCCGGAGCTGACTGATACAAGAATAGAAATTAATCGTAAATTGGACGAGATTAAGTATCAGGAATACAGAGAAAGAGACGAGGCACGCGCAGCATTAATAAGAGATTATCGTTCTGCCGGCATATCAACTCTTTCCGGCGGGATTCAGCCGGTAAATGCGGCAGAGGCTTTAAGCATGGCAAGAGCGGCGTTTTCCGAAAGGCGTTTTTTTGATGCACACTGGCTTGCCACACTTGCAGGCCGTCTTGCCGTTCCGGGCACTCCTGAAGTAACAACCTCTGCAAGATTGTCGGCTGATGCATGGAACGAGATTTCTTCTTTAGCGCCGAATTTCAGGGAAGAACAAAAATACAAAATATACGAGTTAAAGCTGGAAGGGTATCAGGCAATGAACACCGGAGACTGGATTCGAGCTTTTTATATTTTTCAGGAATTAATAGAAATTAGCCCGGACGATCCGGATGTAAAAAACTTTCTTGCCGCAAGCGAGATTGGCGCTAAAGAGACTGCTTTTTTTATAGACGAGATGGAGTTGTCGCTGGGCGATATTTTAACAGGGGCTGTTTTTTCTTTGCCAAGCAACGAAGGCAGAATAGTAATGCGTTTTGACAGCCTTACAACATCAGATGATGTTGCCTATGGCATGGGTTTTGAATATATGTCTTTTGATACTTACTCGCAGCCAGTTGCAAGTGTAAGATCTCGCTATGCAAAATTACAGCCGATTATATTAAATAATAATCCGCAAATTATGGTTTTAATGCATGCGCTTGACAGGGAAGATAAAAACACAAGTTATGACAGTGAATATTTATATGGCGTTAAAACACCGGGCGGAATTTTGTTAAATTTTACTTTCGAAGATTTAATGCTGCTGGGAGAATTAGAGAATGGTTTATCCGGCTTGCAAATGGATGCTTTGTTTAAATCTGCCAAAATATTTAATAATGCCGGCTATGTGTATCAGATTTTCCATGCGGAGATTCTAAACCGTCTTGGGTCGGCGTTATTTTTCCTGCCTATGGCAATTTTTATTATTGTAATTGGCTGGCGGTATCGTGCAATGAAGCGTCCAAGATATTTATTTGCTGTTATGCTTTTGGTTTTACCGGTAGTTTTTAATGGTTTTGTATTTATATACAGGTCTGTTTTTAATACACTGGGTATTTGGCTGGTATTAAATATGGGATTTGCTGGCGCACTAACTATTTATATTGTAGTGCTTGCGGCGGGTTTATTTGCATCGTTAATTACATTGGCTGCCCAGCATACTTAATTTTATACTCCTATAGATCTAAAAGGTTACATTTTTTTACCATGTTTATTTTAGTTTAAGTGTGTAACTCATTTTCAGTGACTTGGTTATAGTTATGTAATTCAACATAACGGAGGCTTTTTATGAAAAGAATTGCAGTATTAGTATTTTTAGCGGTACTATTTACCGGTTCGGTATTTGCCCAGCAAGGCGAGGCAGAAACTGAAAGAGCAAAAGGCAGACAGCGTGCGCAGCGAGAGCTTGCACAAGGTTCCGAAAACAGGCAGCAGAATAACCGTCAGTATGCACTGCGTCAGTACAATACGCACAAACGACATTTTGCACCGCGTCATCATAATGCGCCAAATCGCAACGCACCGCGCCATTATTATGCACCGCACCGTAACAGGGTATCGCGTCAATTTACATTTGCGTGCAATTGCACCTGTGCAAATTCGCAAGAGTAAGAATCTGCCCGGCCAATCTGACTACTTAATTTCAGAATTTAATTTGAAAATAATATTTTAATAGTAATTTAATAAATTAACGAGAAATGAAATTAAGTAGTCAGCATTTTTTCTAATTTTGCATAAAAAGTGAAATTATCAATATCACAAAATTACCTTAAAATGTATTTGATAAGTTAATAATAAATTATTAAACTATATGTATTTGAGAGATAAAAATGAAAAATATAAAGAAATATTTAATTATTGATATGATAAAAAGATATAAAAAGGCAAGCGGCACATAACAAACGGTTAACGCTCCGCCGCCATTCGGCTAGGTCGGTCGCTGCGCTCGCTCCCACGCCTTACTCCAACCACAGTTTTGCAGCCCTGGTCTTGCTACGCAAGTCCTTATCCGGGCTACAAAACCGTCGCTAACCTAGAGCGTTATGTGCCATTCGCATTGACTATAAAAGATACTTGCAAAAAATACTAAAATAATATATATTTATATTTTAAGGGTGGTGTTAATGGGAAAAGCTTTAAAAAATATTAATTTTCTTAGAAAATTTGGTTTATCTTATTTTAAATATACTGCACTATTTGTAAGGGTTATACCTACGGACAATTGTAATTCAAATTGTCTTTATTGTTACCAAAAAAAAATAAATGCTTCGAATATGTCATGGGATTTATTTAATCAGGTTCTTGATAAGGCAATAAAATTAAATGTAGGATTTATAAGTTTTTTGGGGGGAGAACCCATGCTTTGGGAATATATATATGACGCTATTGCGCTCTGCTCAAAACATAACATTTTGACCGATATGACAACCAACGGAACTCTTCTGAATGATGTTGCAGTACAAAGACTAGGCAGCTCAGGATTAGATTATTTAAATGTATCAGTAGATACACATGATAATTATTCCGTATCAAAAAAGAACACATTTTTTAATAAAAGTTTAATTAAGGCATTAAATTGTGCAAAGAAAAATTATGGCATGAAGTTTAGAATGAATAGTGTCATTTACAATAATAATTTTGAAGATATAAAATTATTATTGGAACTTTCAAATCAGAACAAAATTCCACATTCTTTAGGCTTCATAGTCCCAAACATGAAAGATATAGATAACAAAGAAATATATTTTTCAGAAAGAGATATTGAATTATTGGAAAACATTGTAAAATACATTTTAAATAAAAAAAAGAAAAAATACCTTATCATAGACCCTAAATCGTATTACACAAATGTCTTTAGATTTATTAAGCAGGAAAGTTTTTGGAAATGCAATTATCCTACTAAAATTGGTTGGATAAATGTCACACCAAATGGAGCAATAAGAAGTTGTACCAAAAAAATGGACGAAACTAACTTTCATTTTCTTTCCTTAACATCTAAAAAAATAAAATCTTTAAAAAGCTATTTAAAAACATTAGTCAAAGGTTGTAATCCATATTGCTATTCAAGCTGTGCCTATGATGCTGCATTTTATAAAAAAAATAAAATAATATTTATTTTTAATAATATATTTTAATTTCATAAAAGGATAGTGTAAAAGCAAACGGCACCTTTGACATTTTCTCAAAATAAATATATGATATTTACAATGGAGGTATTAAATGAATATTGTTTTAATAAATGGTACAGAAGTAAAAGGCTGTACTTATAATATAAAAAATATATTTTTAAATGAACTACGAGAAGGAAATAAAATAATTGAGTTTTATCTCCCTAAAGATTGCCCGTATTTCTGCTGTGGTTGTAAAACATGTTTCTTTACAGATGAAAATAATTGTCCACATGTTGAATTTACTATACCTATATGGAAAGCCATTATCGAAGCAGATTTAATAGTTTTTGCATATCCAGTTTATGTTTTACGAGCACCTGGGCAAATAAAATCCTTGCTTGATCATTTTGGCGTTCATTGGATGGTTCATCGTCCAAAAGAAGAAATGTTTTCAAAAAGAGCTGTAATTTTAACGCAAAGCGTAGGCGCGCCAAATAAATATGCACAAAATGATGTAGCTACAAGCCTTTCATGGCTGGGTATTTCGGATATAAAAAAATTGGGATTTGGTTTAATGGAACATGTAATATGGGATAAAATATCTGAAAGACGGAAGAAAATAATTAAGACAAAAACAATAAAATTGGCAAAAAGATATAGTAGAAAATATATTGTACATAAAAGTATAAAGCATAAAATATTATTTACAATTTGTAAAATGCTTCATCAAAAAACATTAAAAAATGAAAATCCAATAAGTGCTGATAATAAGTATTGGTTGGAAAAAAATTGGATTAAAATGAAGATTAAAAAATAGAACATGCCCACTTCTATGTGAGCGGTTAATGTAGCGGAATTAATGTCGTTTAAAGGGAGTTATGTGAAATTGGTTTTTGAGTTGGTCGGAAAATTATATAATAAATAATACTTGACAATAATAATAAAATAAGGACAAAATTAAGTACGCAACCACAGGTTGACAAATTGCAAACTTTAGTTGGTTTTAATTTTTTCATTTTTTTATTAGAATTGAATAAACAAGAGGTGAATATGTTAAGTATTGGAATGAAAATACAGGAATATAGGGTAAAAAATGGACTTTCGCAGGAGATATTGGCTGAAAAATTGTCCGTAACAAGACAGTCCGTTTCAAAATGGGAAATAGGTCAGGCTCTCCCAGAAGTTGATAAAATTATTGCTATGAGTAAATTATTCTCAATTTCTACAGATATATTATTGGCTATAAATGAAAATTTATTCAGTAAACCGAATAAAAATCAATTACATTTTGGTTCTATATATTTAATTGTAAAAAATTTTAATAAATCAGTGGATTTTTACGAAAAGTTTTTATCAATGCGTGTTTCAACAGTAAATACAAACATATTTGCTGAATTCTTCTTTGACAATAAATGTATATCGCTAATGAATGAATCAAATTTACATGAACATGATTATAGCGGTAACGGGGATTACAAATTTGTATTAAATTTTTGGATAGATGAATTACAGCCGGAATATGAAAGGGTTAAAAGTTTAAATATAGGGAGTGTTACTGAAATAAGACAGGCACACTCGGATTATTATTATTTTCATTTATGCGATCCTGATAATAATGTTATAGAAATAACAGGAAAATATAAACAAGGAGTTTAATAATGGAAAACTCAAAGTTATGTCAAAGTTGTGGAATGGAATTATCAAATGAGGATTTTTATGGTAAAAATTCTGAGGGTTCAAAAAATGGAAAATATTGTAAATACTGTTTTCCTAATGGGGCATTTTCAAAAGATGAAACATTAGATGAAATGGTGGAAAGCTGTATTCCGTTTAGGATAAAAAATTATCCTGATGAACAAACAGCAAGAGAAAAAATAAAAAACGATTTATCGTTGTTGGAACGTTGGAAAAAATAAAATAGTCTGATAAAAGCAAAAACCAACTTCACATAACAAACGGTAACTGCAAAATGCCCTGTCCGGGCATTTTGGGCTCCGAAAAATTGCAGTCGGGCTTACGCCCTTTGTGCAATTTTCTCTCCGCCACATTTTTTTGTGCCCGTAAAATACTTCGTATTTTCCTTATCGAGCACAAAAAAACGTCAGTTACCTAGAACGTTAGGCGACATTTGAATATTGAAGTTTATATTGACAAAAGAAATATAATGGTTTAAAATATAAGAATGAAAGTTTATCTTAAAAATATTTTACTTGTACTTTTTATATCCTCAATGTTAATTAGTTGTTCTTCTAAAATAAAAAGTTATTCATTGAGAGTATTAGAATATCCAGAATGGATACATACAGAATTTCCAGGCTTTGCGGGCTCTGAGAAGAAATTAAATATGGATTATAATAATACTAATATGTTTATTTGGGATACGCAAACAGCGGGATGTAATTACTCCACTCTAGAAGTAGTAATTGATCCAAGATTATTACCTATTAACTGTTTATATTTAAAGGAATTAAGTTTCTTTAGGGATGGAAAAAAAATATATCTCATTAATGATAAAGAAATAAAAAACCCATACAATTTAAAAGGTATAGCTAATTTAAAATTTAGAGATTATCCAAAATATTATGGAAATATGGAATTAGATGAAAGTATAGATGTTATTGTAACAATAATTTATAAAATTGATGATGGATTATTAATTAAAGAAGAAACGCCTTACAAAATAACATGTTTTGAATATGTACACAATCCAAACATAATATTATGGATATATAATCTATGGTCGTACTCTGCATGGGCTATTTATTATTTATGGATATTGTCAATTATTATTATGATAACTATTTATATAAAAAATAATATATCAAATATATTCTGTAATAATATACTAAAAAGTATTCCTATTATTTTTATTTTAAACTCAATAGTAACATTTTTATCATTTTCATATGTCTTTATATTTAATAGAGGATCTAATATTGCACAATTATCTGAAACATTTTATTTATGGGCTTTTTGGTATAAAATGTATGAGGTTCTATTTTTTTCAAATATATTCATTATAATATTATTTATATTATCATTAATACTTAATAAAAAAATATATAAAGCTAAAAATAAAATATATTATGTATCATTGATAATAAACATTATTTTAAATATATTTCATATTTTATCTAGTATCCCGGATGCTTAAAAAATATTATATCTTAAAGTCAAACGTCGCCTAACAAACGGTATATGCTCACCGCCCTATTAGGGCGGTTCGGGTTCCGCAAAAACCCAGTCGGGCTATCGCCCTTTGTGGGTTTTTGCTCCACCACATTTTTACAGCCCTGCAAAACCTTCGGTTTCGCTTATCCGGGCTACAAAACCGTTGCTAACCTAGAACGCTAGCTCCAAATCCTTATATATATTAATTTTACCACTAAAACAATATACTGTCAACCCTTTTTTTACGAATTTTTAACAAAATTCTCGTAAATTCGGGTAGTGTATCAAAGGTGTATCAAATATTTCCCCTACCCCAAAAAGGGGTAAAATTAAGAATTATTAAAGATATAATTCTTAATACCGAAAAACAGTGTATGAATAATAATACATTTCTTAATTTAAGTCAAACGGCAAGTTTGTTAAAAATTAACGAAAATGCTACAATAGCGCTCGTAAATCTTGGAGTTATACCATGTACAAAAATACCCACCACAACTGGCGTACACCTTTTATTTAACACATTTGATATATTTAAAAGCCTCGAAAATGGATTAATGCTGACAAATAATAATACATCAATCGAGCAATACAGGAAAAAAATAGAAAAAAAATTCCCCAATGAATTATCGGAATTACAGGAATTTAATAAAAAGTTTATAGCCAAACGAGTTCCCAAAGGATACAGTTTAAGCAAAGTAAAGAGTAAAAAACTTGGATTTACATATTATGTAAGGTACATATATGAGGGTAGAGTAGTACCCTCAAGATGGTCAACGCATACAAACGATTTATTCGCCGCGCAGAAATTTGCAGTAGAGAACAGAGAAAGAATATTGGATGTATATTTCAAAAAATATGGCAGGCAGACTGTCGGATTATACAGATTGTTAAAAAATTATTACGCCCCCGGCTCACGGTATATAGAAATAGACAGAAAAAGAGGACGCATGCTTTCAGAGGATTCAAGAAATACCTATCACAGTAATATTATAAATACATTTATTCCTTATCTAAGAAAGGAGAAAATAAAAAACATCTACGAAATTGACACACCATTTTTGGCAAAATATCAAAATTATCTCTTGTTGGACTTAAAAAATAAAAAAGGGGAAGTTATAAAAAAAGGAATTACAGCACAAACGATAAATCATTATTTAGGTTATGTAAGTACAATATTTGAACATTTAATAATTACAGGCGATATAAAGATCAACCCTTGCGCATCATTACCGGTACTAAAAATAACTGATGTTAAAGTTACCGGTTGTTATAAAACTAATATGTTAAAAGGCGCATGGAATAAAAAATGGAAAAATGATTTGCACTATATGCTTACATTAATAATTACAACAACAAATATGCGAAACTGCGAAATAGAGCAAATTAGATTATGCGATTTTTATAAAATGGATAATTATATTATGTTAAAAATTCCTTCAAGTAAAACAAAAAACGGAATAAGAGAGTTGCCAATACATGAAAAATTATACAATAAAATAATTGTATACGCAAAAAAATATAAAAAAGGATTTAATGATTATATCTTTAGAAAGTCATCTAAAGCAAAGAAAAATAGAGCTTCTATTTATAAAGATGCCTGCGCAGAATTAGGAAAACATATAGGCTATACCGAAGGGCAGTTAAAAGAAGAGAATATTCGTTTTTATTCTTCCAGGCATTTTTGGAAAACAGTAATGGGCGAAAACGAATTGGGGGATATAGAAGAGTATTTTATGGGGCATAAAACATCTTCCAATATGGAGAAAAATTATTTTCATAAAGATAGAATAGCCCGTAAAAAATTAATTATTAAAATTAAAAAACTGTTTGCAATATTAGATAAGCATATTTTCGGACAGACTCGACAGTCCGGAACCGCGCGAAAGAAACGAACTGTCAAAAAAGCCGCCTAATTAGTCGCTAAAATCACTATGGTAGTTATCAAGCTCGTTGCCAACATCCCGGAAATAATCCGCCAAAATGTTAGTTTCTTCTCTAATAAGCGCTGATATGTCGCTTGATCCTCTATTAGCCACCCCAAGTTTTCGGAGAGAGCTATTTGTCTCCGTAGTGATTCCTCGGATTCTTTCAAGAGCCTCAATGCTTCGTTCAACTCCGCTGAGGCTTGCTCGTTGCTCGTCTGCAATGTTTCTATTAAGATCGCCTGCTGCGCTAAATTCTGATCCAGCTCGTCCAGCAATTCCTGAATACGCTCTACAGATGATAAAGGTGACTGCGCCCCCAAGTAGGAAACACAGAACCCCAATAACAATAACAAACTTATAATTCTTTTCCACATTATTTACCCTCCAGTTTAGGTTCGTCCAGTTCCGGTCTATAGAACTTTCCTTTTACGCCGTTGTCCGCGACATTCGCGCCCTGGTATAATCCGCCGGCGGCGACTATACCCCATATAATTCCGCCGGCGATAGATTTTAATACATCGGGGTTTTGCCACAAAGTAATAAAATATATCGCAATCAACGATAAAAATGACATCCAAAAAGCCGTAGATTTTCTTGTTTTCATAGCTCCCCCCTACGCACTGCAGCCCGATTCGTACGGAATTAAGTAATATTCAACTAAAGGTGTCAAATGGGCAAAACCCTCTCTGATATACATAATCCCGTTTCTCAAGCCCGCCTGACCAATTCTCGGACCTAGCTCCTCTTTGTATTGCATAACATCCGGACAAACAAGAGCGACATGGCCCGGACCTTTATCATTGGGCGCGACTGCCACAATAAGGCTGCCGTCATTTGCCATAGATTGCGCAAGCCCGCCATCGGACACCCTCTCTGTATTTGCCCTTGCATTGCGTACCATTGCGTTAGCATTTGTCCAGTTAATGCCGCGCGGCTCAAGTAATAATGATTCCTGTCCGCCAAGCCTGTCCAGTATCCGGTGTAAAGCACGGTTGCACCAGGTAACATTGGTATTACCGTTTGCATCCGGGAAGCCGCGCTGCACATCAGGCATTACAACTACTTCGTTAATAACTTCGTAAATTCTTTTTGCTTTTTCATTTCCTAAAAGTTCTTTCATATTTCTCTCCTTAATTTGCATATACAAGGCGATTAAAATCGCGCATTGTTTTTTCGTAGTATTCTTTGTTTTTGATATCCAGATTCATACTCATACTGGAAACATCTTTCCATGTTTCTTTGTTTGCAAGAATAAGTTTGTATCCTTTATCGCAAATCCTGCCGTTAACATCCATGGCAATTAATCTGCGTAAAGCTTTCAACCGGTTAAATATAGAGGGATGATCATCGTTAAAAACCATGTTTTCAAGCGTACCCCTGGAAACATCATCTGTACGGTCAGCAAGTTCTTTTATACTGGTATTGATTCCGCGCAGCTTTTCATCAAATTCAGCCTGACGAATCTTGCGTTCGGTTACATCTTCCTCCAGCATCCGTTCAATTTTTTCTAACCGTTTTTCATGCCTTGTTTGTAGACTATAACTGCATGCTTTATTAGGTTGTTTATTATTTATTGACTTCATTTTTTCCCCTTGAGTATCTTTTCTTGAAAACCATATTGGCAGGAAAATACGCGCAAGCACAATTGTTTCGAAAACAAGAATGCATAATATCACTATTATTGTGATTAAAGCGGGTAAATCTTTGCTTATAATATATTTAATTATATCCAAGACACACCCCCGGTTTATTATTCTTCATCTTCCCCCTCCTTAATTTCTTCTACTTTCCACACAGACTGCGCGGTAAAACTGTCCGGGTGCGTTTTTGCATATTCTCTGTTAATCTCATCTATGTCATCGCCCAACACACCCAGCACCTCGCCATTCTCGCCAACCCATTTATTGTCCTTTGTAAGTAAGGGATACATTGTTCTAGGATTAAAAACCATGCTTTCATAGCTGAAATCTTTAATCATACTATCCTTTATACCATAGGTATCAGCCCAGCCCGGCATATGGAAAATAAAATATTCGGTTGCTCCGACATTGCCGCACATACGGCATAAGTCTAAATCAAATACAGGCGGTTCCGACATTTTATGTAAAGATAATTTTGTATGGTCGCCTGTTCCCGCCATACATCCGTTAGTACTCAAAGAACCTGATGAATACATGGTACACATATGAGTAAATAATCTGTTCGGCTTCGGCGGATAACAAGTTGTTTGACTATGATCTGTGGCAAAAAACTTATACGGAAACACCGCATAAGGAATATTTCTTTCTTTGCAAATCTTTTCTTTCCCCGCCCAGTTATCTTCCGGATTTTCCAGTATAAGAATTGCATCGTAATATTCAGGCATGCGTTGATCTTTATGCCATGCGGCAACCCGCTTAAAATTTTGAGATTCCGGAATTGGCAAACTTCCGTTAGTTCTGACCATTCCCTTATAACCTCTCGCTGCTAGTAAAGGAATTAAAGTAATGATTCCTGGGTAAAGACCAGGTTCCCCACCAGAAATATTAGGAAACCATTCATCAGGGGGAAGATACTTATCCAACCACTTAATTAAGCGGTCGTTAGTAATAGCGTTTTTTGGATGACCATCTTCAAATTTCTCATCCGGTTCAAATGTCCACTTTGCCATTGGACAATCCTTACATTTTTGATTACAGCTTTGATACAAAACTAATTCAAATAATTTCATTTTTCACCTCACCTATGATAAAAATAAATTGCAACACCTTTAACTGCTGTTGCAAACCAATTAACAGTACATCCTTCTGCAGAAGGTCTATTAAGAAGGTTAAATTCAATTTGTAATATTTCATTCGCTTGTAAAGTAATAGCGTTAAAATTAAATAGCCCGGAAGCAGCGCCAGACAATGTGATTGTCTGAATATTTCTCGTATTAGAAAACAAGCGAATAGAACCAGTTTGATTATCGCAGCGTGCTTTACTGCAGCAAACTGTAATATGGACTACACTCCCTGTCAGTAAAGTAATGCCTGGAAAAAGAGTTATATTTCCGTTATCACTTTCAGGAAAAATACCGCTGCGAACCGAATTTGTACCGTCACTACTTTCTGCCCTGTGCCATACACTGCCAAATCTCGTTTGTAAAGCAGATACCAAATTTGCGTTAGTTGAATAAATTATCTCCCCGCTAAGAGGTACAAATCTTAATGGATTATCGGGCGATCCTGTCCCCGCAAGAGATGCGTTTGTTGATACCGGTATAAAGTCGCTTACAGGCGGAAGCTGCTCCGGCGGGACTCTTCCATTTACTAAATCCGCTTTATTAAAAAGCTGATTCTTCATTGTTTCCAAAATTAGAAATATAGATTTAATATTTTTTCTAAAACTCTGTATCCAATTTTTTACAGTGTCTTTTCCCGCTTCCTTTAATTCCGTACTTTCTTCATCTGTAACAGTTATTTCATGCGAACCTTCGTCTTCAATATGAGATTTATCCAGCTTTCCGTCAAACAATTCATTAATAGCCCCAATAATATTTTTATTAACGGTCTTTAACATCAAGCGAACCCCGCCAAACCATGCGAATAATCCGCCGGATTGAACAAGATTATTGCTTCCTTCCGTGGGATCTGTATCTATAGCCAAAGATTCACCGTATGTTCCGGGGCTGGCTCCGCCTGTTAATACTTTCCCCGCATCCTCTGATGTTGTTTGAATCTGGAAATCCCCTTCCATCGATGTAATTGGATTTCCCCATGTCATATTTCCATCTTCATCGACGGTAACAACATGCCAAACCATTCTTTGATCGGCATAATTTTCGTCTCTTTGTACATAAGCATAGTCATCAATTCTAGGGGTGTGCCAGCCTCTGGCGGCAGCTTCCGTAATTGTTTGCGGTAAATCGGCAAATCTCTGAACACTCCCCAATCCTGTCGGTATGCTGGGCGCGATTTGTGATGTTGTCAATGTTTCCACAATAATTGCAGAAGCATCCACATCTTCTATGTAAATACCTATAGTTCCGTTAGCATCATGTATTATCGTTCTGCGTGCTTCAAATACGGTCAGAGGTGCAAACAGATTTTTTGCTACCGGCGTAGTTCCATTTATAACCCTGGTTAAAAAATCTCCGGTTAATTTAATTGATTTTGTTCCATCAAGAATTTGTTTAAGTGTATCTATTTGGTCATCAATTATAATTAAATGATTGTCTGCAGCTTCCTTGTTTTCGGTGATTGCGGTTTCTAACTCTGTAACACTTTCGGCTAAATCTTCATCACCGGTTTGGCGTTCTTGGATTTCCGTATCAAGCCCTTCCTGCAAAGAAGCCAGGTGTTCCAGAATTTCACTTAAATTGCCGTCTCTTTCTTGTATCAACTCCCGCAGCCCATGAATACTGTCAACTTCAAAATACTTCAGTTTTTTCCAGCGTGTCTTGCCGTCGCCAATCTTTAGGAATAATTTCCCATCGGTTGTCTCTTCCATACCCCATACCGATCTGGGCAGCCTTGGATTTATTTTATTCCAATTTGCCGTACTCCCGATAAAGTTTTTAGCAATAACCTTTAACCCTTCTTTCTTCATTCTCTATAGCCTCCCTGTTTTATTTAATACCCAATATTCGCCATGGGTTTTCTTCCTCAACAGCTTTTTCAATATCCCGTTTAGCGGCAACCGGACCGCCTGTCAGATACATGAACCCTTCAAGCGCATTCCATCCCGCTTTCGCCCAGTCCTCATCCGATATTGCGTTCCCCGTGCGTAGAACCGATTCAACAACCGGAAATTGACCGCGGCTTGATGTCCTGGCTTTCCCTGTTTTTATATAGCTCTCCGCCCAGTAAGAAAGCTGTCCGCCTGCCATAGGTATCATTTCCAAAGGCATTACCAGCGCATCGATAGCGCGGTTTTTCGGATCAAACTTTTCATCCTCATCATCGCGCATAGCGCCTATGGTAATTGCAATAAGCGCGTATATTGCCCATGTCCAAAGACCTTCAAGTATCCTTCCATTCCTGAAGTTAATCGGTGTATCAATAAATAACTGTTGGAATATAGATACAATCGGGGTTTGGAATTGCTGCAGCATTCTGTAAAACGGGTTTTTATCCCCTTTCATTAACAGAGCTTGATCCATAAGTACCGATGACGGCTGGCAGTCTCTTACTACCTGATCCGCGTAATGTACCGCTTCTTTTTCAATCTGCTGTTCGCTCTTATTGTCAGATACCGTACGGTTCAGCTCCGCAAGTTTTTTCTTGTATGCTGCAAGCCAACCGGGAATAACGCATACCGTATCAATCCATTCTTGACCTTTCATTCCAATATTTTCAAACTTTGCAAATGCCGCTTCTGCTTTTCCAATGTTCCCCGCAAGGTATGCTTTTTCCATATTCTTCATTACCGCCATTGCGGGATCAAAATAACGAACCTTCAGGTAAGTGCTTTTTTCGTAAATCATGTCTCGTGTTTCTTTGCTTAAACAGGATATTGCCGCAGCCGAATACTCGCCGGGATTTACAAACTGAAAAAACGGCGGCGGACTTTCTATCGCCTGTTTTAAGATACTTGCAACACGCCAGCCCAGCATCGCCGCAGGGAAGTGTCCGCGCAGTATTCTGTGCACCTTATTTAGGTTTTTAACATCTTCATTAACCGGCGGAGCCGCAAGCTCGCTTGTCCATTTCTTTATATATTTTATTGATTCTTCACTCCAGCCGCCTCGGAGCGCCGCTCGTATCTGTTCGCTTGTTTTACTGTCACCTTCAAAAACTTGTTTAGTCTGCTTCATAAGGGAATCGTAAGCCATAAGATGTTCCTGTTTCTGAACCATAGAATCCCATATATTAAATAAACCGATACGAACCGCCTGTTGTTCAAATGACGGTATATCAACACGCCCTTTGGTAAAGCCCCTGTTTATATGCGGCGATAGTCCGCTGTCAGCCAAAGCTTGTTTTGTATCTTCTTCGGTTTTTGGGATTACCCCTAACCTCTGCAGCGGCATATAATAACCTTCGCTTCCAAGCTCCTCGTTATATTCCCGCGCCACAAAGTCCTTCAGCCTCTGGTAATTCTCGTCATAATCATTGCCGATAATATCCATAACCTTGCGGTATTTTTCGTTTCCTTCCCGGGCAAAGAAGTCTTCAAGCTTTTTCATATCGTTCCAGTACCGCTTCGCAATCTCCGCTTCATAATTCATCTGTCCGTGTAAATCTTTATTGTCCGCAAAGTCTTTTAATATTTTGCGGTCTTCCACACTAGCGAAGTTCCCAAACACAACCGCATGGAATGCCCGCTCGTTATATTGCGCGTAGTATAAAGATAGCATTTCGTCCAGCGTAGCTTTTTTAGTGCCTTTGGCATCCCATATTTCAAATTGATATTTAACAAGATCGGTTTCTTTAATGCCTAATTTTTTAAACTGCTCCGCAACCTTTTCTCGTCTTGCAAGAGCGTGTCCCCATTCCTTGTTAAAAGCATCATATTCCGCTCTGGTCATCGAATCGTAAAGGTATCCGTCCTTATGCCCTTCAAGCCTTCTGAAAAACCTTCTTGCATTATGCACGGAATAAAATAACCCGCGCCGTCCGGACATTTTTTCTTCCTCGATTTTTTTACCGGCTGTGTACGGCGCGTCTTCAGGACTTGTACCCTTCGGCATATTTGCTTTAAGCACTTTCAGCGTTTTAGACATTCTCTCATCAAGCAGCTGCTTTCTTGCTTCCTTCCGCGCCTGCTCGTTTTCCCTGCCTTCCCTGCGCAGATTACTGACAACGCCGGCAAGCCTCTGCATATCTTCAACCGTCCAGTCTTCCATCTTGGTACGGCGGTTTCCATTCTCGTCTTCCATAAGCCCCTGCATCTTTACAAGCAGGTCTGCAGGAATAAAATCTTTCATGTACGCTTCATGCTCCGCGTATTCCTGCGGGCTGTAGCGTTTCCGATCTTCGTCAATATCAATACCTAATTCTTCAAAGATACTCTGATTATCTAAAAGCGCTCGTTTAAGCCGCCTGCGCTGCTCTGCGGATAATTCGCTGTATGCCCTGGTATCTCCGGTTTTTATATCCTTGTAAATTGTTCGCTCTATGCTTGTATAATAACCCCCGCCCAGTCTTTTTCTTAACGCATCGCGGTACTCGTCATCTGTTATAAATTGATTGTAAAGCTGCTGTAAACTCTTGGCTCCCGGTCCCACCCACTTGGCGGCAAGTTGATAACTGTCAAAATGCGACTGCACCCATTTAATATTAGCCGCATTAGTTACATGCACCGTCTTTAAGTCAACGCGCCGTAATACCATACGCATATCGCGCTTTTTAATTTCCCTTAATTCATTCACCGCCTGCAGCTGCTCTTGCTGTTCGGTCTGCTCCCGCAATAACCGCCGGAATTCCTGATAATTATTTCTTTGCGTAATGTTTAAATCTTTGGCTAAATATTCCATTTCCTGAATAGCGCGCCTGTAATCCGCCTGGACTTCCGCAAGCTTCTTGCGTTCTTTTTTGATTTCGGCAATTCCCGCATCGGTAGTATTGCGCGCGGTTTGCCGTACAATCATCTGATGCCGCTTTTCATTCTCCGCTATTTTTTGCAGCAATTCTTTGTAATCGCTTAAATCTTCTTTTTTCTTTTCAATCTTTTTCTGCGTTTCCGACTGATCTTTTTTAAGCTGCTGTTCATAGCTGTCCATATCAGGATCATCAAACCGCAGGCTTCCGTCCTGTATCTTTTGCCGTATCCTCTCGCTGCCCAACTGCCGCCCGATTCTTTCTAATTCTTCCGGGCTTTGTCTTTGCAGGTATTCTTCGTCAACCATCCCGGAAGTATCCAGCCGTTTAATTTTTTGCGCATCGGTTTCGTTCGGCAGCCAGGTATCGTCCCCGCTCATAACCGCCCAGGCTTCCATGTACTGAAGCGGACGGTTGCGGATCATACCCCGAAGTATTTTTTTAGTTTTTTCATCTACCTTCTTACGGGCAAGTACGCTCTTAAACGCTGTGTCCCAGTTGGGGTTATTCTTGTTAAATGCAGCCCTCGCCGCGGCAGCGGCAGCTTTATTCCTGCGGGTTTCCGCTTCGGTTTCTCCTCGGACTTCCCCATCTTTTTCCGTCTGCGCTGCCAATAACAATAAATCATCAAAGCCTTTATCGGTATTAAACCAGTTTATAAAGTCTTCGGCGGTTCTTCCTTCCCCGGCAAGCTCCGCTTCCATGTTTTCCCACAGAGAAGAATCTTGTTTCAAATCAGAATGTATCTCTTTTGCGCTTTCATGCAATGATTCAAAATACTTTTTAGCCGCTTCATTATCAGTACCAAGTTTGACAGTTTCTGTCTTCGGTTCCGCTTCATGTTCCAGCTTTGCATCTTTTTCCATCTGCAGCATTTCTTGACGGCTGAATACCTTTGAATGTTCAATGTAAGCCTCGGCATCAATGCGCGATACTCCCAATTCTTCAAGATAAGATACCGCATCTCCCTTCTCGTTCCTTACAATCTTGACAGCTTCAAGCGCGTCCGCAGCGCTTACCCCATACGCCCGTAATGCCGCAACTATCTTTTTTGCGGATATATTTTTATTAAAATCATATTCAGGAATAGTTCCGGTTTCGGGTTCGCCTTTCGCTTCTTTGTAAATACGGTCAAAGTAACCTGCGTCATTCGCTTTCTGTAGCACGGTTTCAGGCATTTCTCCGAATACCCCGTAATAAGCGGCAAGGTCTTCCGCAGATTCAAAACTCGCGGCGTGCTTTACAACACCCGGATAATCATTCATAAACGCTTCAAACTCATCATCCTGGAAAAATGTCTGAAGTATATTTATATCGCTGTCGCCGTATATTACATAGTTATACGCCCCCTTCTCGGCGACCGGCTGGTTCATTTCATCTACATACGGCGTTCCCCGGTCAAAGTACTTTGTCCCCTTTACCCCCAGATGATCCAGCAATAACGATGCTTTCTTCGGGGTAATGGTAGCGGCAAGGTTTGTATAAAACATTCCCCCCGTATAATGCTTTTTTATTTCGGATTTAACCGCGGCTTGCGCTTCCGCCAAAGTATCGTATTTGATTTTTCCGTCAGCAAGCGTTTTATAGGTTTGATACCCGTCGCTTAATTTACGGATATTATACTGATAATGATATTTGCTCTTGCCGTTTTCATCCCAGGTTATAAGCCTGTCCAAGACTTTTTGCACAGCTTCCGGCTGCTTATCTATGCTCTTTCCCCAATCCAGGAATACTTCATCTCCGGGAATATCAACTTCATAAGTTCTTCCCTGCTTGTTATACACATTCGACAGTGATCTTTTATACCAATCCGCAATACTTCTTTCGCTTGTAAAGTAATGCCCCCAGCCGTACAGCTGCTTGCCGACACCGCTTCCCATCATCGAGTTATCAAACTTTGTAAAGGAATTCGCAGTCCCATGCCACGCCGTCTGGAATAAGGTTTTTGGCGTTAAATCGCCGTATGCCCCCGCATTTTCCATAAAAATATCTGCTTGCGGTTCCCCGTTTTTATCTACAACTTTCGAAACATTTTCCTTGACAGAATTGAAAAAATCGACTAATCTTAAATCAATGAAAGGCGATGTGCTTGTTTCACCCGTGCTCTTTTCACGGATCTGTTGCAAGTTATCGCCTTTTTTATATATTTCAATATTACTTATAGCAGCCGAATGAATATAGTTTTTCCCGGGTTTATTCGACCTTGTCTTTTCTTCATGTAATGTAAACCTTATAAAATATTCGCCTGCTCCATCATTAAACTTATTTATATAATTATGGTATTCCTTAACATTTGGGCGAACTTTATGACCAGGTTTTACTCTTTCGGATTCAGACCATCCGTGTTTAGATGTTTCGTAAAGAGCGGGAATTTCTTTAATTATTTTTGTAATATTATAACCTTTATGCCCGTATAATTTTCCTATGGTATTTACGGGGATTATCGCTTTACGATCATCATTCTTGTTTGTTATAGGCTCTTGTCCAAATGTGCGTATTATACTTTCCGCTTCTTTTTGGCTTGTATGTTCTGCAGCTTTTACCTTTATAGCCTCAATATTCTCTATCGCCTCTACCCGCGCAGCCCGCTCCCAGTCCCCAAACCATTCCTTAAAACTCTCCGTCCTTACCGCATACCATGCCTGCTGCCCAGTCTTTTCCCCAAGACTTTCCAGCAACAAACTGTTATTACCATTAGGCGCTTTATACTCGGCGGCAGTACCCTTATACATATCCCTAAGCCTGCGGATATCCGCAATAACTTTCTTACGCTGCGCCTCATCGGGAATCTTATCCGCCTGTTTTATCAACTCTGCAGTAGCCCTGTGCTTCCTGTCCTGCGGAGCAAGTAGCTCGTCAGAGAATAACATCTGCGCCTTATGAACCGCAGCTTCAGACCTTTCCTCTAATGGCTTACTCTTGTCGCTGATAACCTTGTCATACTCGTCCTGATATATATCAAACTGTTCCGATTTTACCCCTGATTGTTCAATATTTGCACCTGATCGTTCCGATTTAACCCCTGATCGTTCCGTAGAACCGTCCTGCCGCGTTTCCTGCGCCGTATCCTTAAACAATTCGTCATACAGCTTCTTAATCTCCGGAGACAGTTCCTTACGGCTGTCTAATACATCAACAATACCCTTCAAAAACTCCGCAAGTTTCTTAAACAAATCTTTCACGGGATCAGAGACAATACCGTCGTAAAGATACCTCTCCATCTGATGAGCCAACTTTTCCCAGGCATCCCGTAGCATAAATTCCTGCTGCTCCGGCGCCGCCTGCATAAAGACCTCGTTATCCAGCCCCGCAGCCCTCATCATCTCCTGATACAATTCCGGATCCATAGCCTTTGCCAAATTCGTAAACGCATGAATTCCCTCATGAATAAAAGTGGAAATATCCGCGTTCTTCGCAGCGGTAATCGACTTTGTAATACCGTCCATTCCGGGAGTTGCAAAACCCTTAACGGATTCCCTCGCCGCCTGCCTCTGTTCTTCAGTCAAATTATTAAGGTCGATACCCCGCGCCGCCAATTCCTGCGCCGAATACTTCGACCTGTACCACTCCCCAATCTGCGCATCCGTCATATCCTGCTTCGTTACAAACTGATCCGGATTAAGCGCCATACGGTTCATAAACTTTTCAAAGCCCATTCCAAACCATTTGCGCCCTACCTGGTCGTAGAAGTCAACAATGGTTTCTACTTGCGCTCCTTTTACTTGAGTACCGGCTTCCCGAATCTGCCGCGCAAAACTCTGTTTGGCGGAAGTATCCGCCTTTGTATCCTGCGCCGTATACTGCTGCTTACTAAAACTGAACCCGGAAGCAGTTCTTGCCGATGCCGCGCCGGAAGCCTTTTCCGCTGCAAACCCAAACCGCCTTGCCGTAGCCGCCCCTTCAACCGGAGCGTATACCTTCCCGTCAAAATTAATTTCCGTACCCATTTCATTGGCAAAGTTCTGAAGTATTTCCTCTTGCAAACCTTCATAAGCCTCGCCGATATTGAACCCCGTAACTTCCGTTCTGTCCCCTCGCTTTTCGTATTCCAGTACTGCGTAGGCGTTGCTTTCGCTTTTTTTGGGAGAGCCTATCACATATTCGCCCGTCTCCATACCGCCGCTTTCCACATGGCGCGATAACTCCCCGTAA
The DNA here is from genome assembly GCA_031286205.1 of Treponema sp. Classification (GTDB taxonomy): domain Bacteria; phylum Spirochaetota; class Spirochaetia; order Treponematales; family Breznakiellaceae; genus WQXQ01. The sequence continues at coordinate 42,467 of JAITUR010000003.1, read as the reverse complement.
AGATTCCCGCCCCCTTCTCGGTGTATTTCTCCGCTCTGATCAATAGAGCCGTACAATCTCCGCTGTCTTAATTCTTCGGTGCGGGTCGCTTCCTCGGCTTCGCGCATAGTCTGAACGCTTGTATGTATATTATCTATATCCGCATCACTTAAATTTCCTGTAAGCGGACTGTTCCTTGCCGCCGTGCGGAAATCTTCTTTGTCCGATATATTTAATGCAAGTTCTCTAAGATCCGTTATCTGCTGTGCTGTAGTTGCGGCATTACCCGATATTGTAAGCGGCAAACCCATAATGCCGAAACCTAAACCGCCCGCCAAACCGCCTAAAATCGACATCTCTAATTCCGCCTTATACTGCGGATCCATAAACATATTTCTTTCGACAGGATCGTCCTGCATGGCATCCCCGATAGCAAGCATCGCCTGTTCTACCATGTACTGTAATCCTTCCTCTATACCTTCGCTCACAGTATTCTTTGCAAATTCTACTAATGTTCTGGTCACGATATTCTTGCCCACCGCCGAAGTTGCTATATCTCTTCCAAGCCTGCTTACAAAATTATTCGCAGCCGCAGCGGCTATTCGTTTTTGCGCTTCCTGCGATAAAGTTCTTCCGGCGATATTCTTTACCATCGACTTTCCCGCGCCCGCAACTACACCCAACGATGATTCAATAAGACCGTTAATACCGCCGCCAACGATAGACAATAGCCTGGCATTGTTTTGTTCCATACCGGCGGCTATCATTTCGATATACATAGTCCCCGCCATTTCCCGGCTGCCCGCCTCAAAAGCTCCCACACTATAGCCTTTTGCAAATCCTCTAACAAATCCTTCTGCAGCTCCGGCTGCAGTACCTACTCCTGGTAAAGCTGAACCGGCTGCTGCGCCGACTACAGCGCTGCCTGCTCCAAAATATGTACCCATCTTGATACCGCCCGTGATTGTTCTAAGCTGGTACGGCGCGGATTGAATAGTAGTGGTTAAAATAAAAGAAAGCGCATCCGTAGGCATACCTCTGGATAACCGCTCGTTTTCTTCCCGGATTGCTGATATTCTCTGCCAAAGTTCGTCAGCCTGTTTTTGCAATTCGTCTCTTTCTGTACCATACGCGGTTTTAATTTGACCGTGTAAAGCAGATAATCTGTTACCCATTTCCCCAAGGGGATCAGAATTCTTTGCCATTTGTATGGAATTGTTTATTGCTTCCCAACGGCTCTGTGGTCTTGCAAAGCGATTTTCACGATCATTAGATATGGCTGCCCACATTTCATCGTAAAAATTATAAACAAATCCGGGATCTATTCCTATGAAATCTCCAAGTTCTTTTGATGATGCAATTTTAAAAATTTCACCGTCATCTATATGACCTCTTTCTCTCATGTCATAAAGAAAAGCTATTTCTCTCCCTGATAGCCCTGTTCCCCCGTGGGTAGTTTTTAATTGATCGCTAAACTCCCTTCTTTGTTCAGAACCTTCTCTCCATTGCTGAAACATTTCTGCGGCATAAGTTCCGCGGTCTTGACTATCTGGAGTTGAATATTCGCTTACGCTTTCAGGAAGTCTAAAAGCCGGATCAATCTGTGTTTGCGCTATAGGGTTTGGGGGCGGGTCAGGCTTGTAATGTTCCGGTCTTTCAGGCAATCGGAATAAATTATGCTGTTCCTCTCTTTCAAATAAGTCCGCCATTACGCCGCCCCCCTTTCTTGCTTTTTGGTGTATTTTGTATTAAATTCCCTTATAGGAGAATATTTATGAAAAAGCTGTTTGTTTTTATGTTTGTTTTGATACCTGTCTTTATCGGTGCGCAAACTGTGTATATCGGCGGTACATATGGGACAAGCCTTGCGCCTAATCGTAGAGAAGATAAAGCAGTCTATTGGGTGAATGATAATTTTTTTGAACTTAACGGAGTTTCTGTCGATGTTATTACAGCTCAAAATGGTATAGTGTATGCAGCAGGCAGACAATATGATAATACATATTGCTATTGGATAAATGGGGTTCGTTACCCACTTCCAAACTGCATTGAAGTTTACCAAATATTTGTAGAAAATGGCAATGTTTATGTAACTGGTAAAAACGATCGTTATGGAACTGATTATTGGGTCAATGGAAGGCGTCAACCAGGTCCTGCTGATGGCGATATACGTTATATTTTTGTTCAAAATGGAATTGTTTATACAGCAGGTAATTATATTACTAATAGGATATATTACGCTTGTTATTGGATTAATGGTGTTCGCCATGAACTTCCTAACTCTATCAATTTTATTACTACAGGGATAGAAGTTATCAATGGTCAAGTTTTTATTGGTGCTGTCCAATTTGTTTCTAGTATTCTTAGAGGTTTTGATAAAGATAGTTCTAGAGCATGTTACTGGATAAATGGTGTGCAGCATAATATTCCTGATCCTGGTATTACAATAGGTGATGCCTTTAAGGTGTCCAATGGCAATGTTTTTATGGTTGGGAGAGAAGCATATTATATAAACGGTTTGCGTCATGAGATTAATGTACCAATGTCTGGAGCAAAATACGCTGTTTTTGAAGACAATATTTTTATGGTTGGTATTTACTTTTCTCGAGGTAATACTACTACTGGTTATTGGTATAATGGTGTCTTTACTGCGATTAGAAGCCCTAGCAATTATTTTAATATTAATACAATCTTTGTTACCAAATAACATAATTGTTTTTGCCATTAATTTTTCCGTCATTACGGTCTACCTCTCCCTCTTTGGTCCGCCTCTTTCCATGCTCTTAACCTTGTGTCTAAAGGTAAGTCCCCCCAATTTGGGTATCGGTTTCTTATTACTTCTAAAGGAAGATCGGACGGCGGACTATCTAGCTGCCGTAAAATTTCACTTGCATAAGCTCCATTATCCAAATTTCTGTATCCTGTTCCCCCTGGAAAATTAGGAATAGATTCCCCTGAAATTGGATGTTTTCCGTCATTTATTTCTTTTAATAAAAATTCGTGGTCAGCATTACGGTCAGCACTTCTTTCACTTGTTTTTCTTGGTCGTCGTTGGCTTTTATATTCACTACCATCTATTCTTCTAAGAATATAATTAGCTTTGTCGTCATAATCAAGAAAATATGTACCGGCATGTTCTCCAGTTTCTATTGTGAAAGTTCCCTTTCCTAATACATCACCTCTTACATTCGGTGAATCCATCCAGCCGGGCAATAACCTGTCCTTATCAATGCCTAAAATATCAGCCGCCTTACCCCGTTCTTCTTCTCGAAGCGTTTCCAGGACTTGTTTTTGCTGTTCGCTTCTAAATACATATGTTGACTCTGGAGTTCTGCCATCTCCCTCGACACCTAAAACAATTTTATGTGGTGAATATAATTTAAATATAAGGCTGTCGCCAAGCTCGCTCATCACACTGTCGCTGTAATTTTTCATCTGTAAAGCTCTTGTTGCTTCACTGTCTGCGCTGGAACTTGAAGGAACTTTATATTCGGTCATTAGCCTGCTGATTTCCCGACCGGTATATTCTTTCATCATATTTCTGATTGTTTCAGCATCTGTTATACCGTTAAAAAATATACTGTTAAAAAAATCAACCGATCTTTCTGCATACGCTCGTCTTTGGGCAGCAGGTACATGCTGTAAATAGTAATCGCTTTTACTGTCAAGATATGTTTGAAAATCCCTAAACTTCCCATAATCTGCGGCAAGACTTTTATCAATATTTTGAAGTGCTGTTCCAACTTCCTTGTAATATTCTTCAAGCCAAGTGGCTTCTTTCATATCCCAGTCAAGCAAAGCAAGGGCATTATCTGGACCGCCGTTATCATGTAAAAAAGCTTCTCTTTTCCAGTATAAAAACCCTCTAAACGCCTCCTCCATAGAACCATATTTTTCAAAAATTGGTGAACCATCTTCATTTCGAGCTACAATAACAGAGCCATCAGCCCCTTTAAATTGTGATTGGATAAATGGTTCTAATTTATATACATCAAGAAGTATCCTTTTTTTTCCAGCAGTTCCCTGACTTAAATATCCTTCTAAAGTTTTCCAATCGAAATAATTGCTCATTCGATCAAGAAGTGTTTCGTTTGAAAATTCGTATTCCCGATTGTCAGGATTATAGCTTTTATTAAGTTCTGCTCCCCAGGCTTTTGCAAAATTAATAGCTCCTTCTAAATTTCCTCCAATTATCATGCGTTCCATAAACGCCTGTTTTTCACTCATAATATCAAAGTACCTGCCGTGCATAAGTTTTTCCTCGGCTTCCTTCATACCCTCGTAAGACCATGCACGACTTTCCTTGCCTGTAATATTCCCTTCCTCGTCATAAATGTTATGCTCCATTCCGGGCATAAACTCAAAAGTTTTTTCAATATCGGCAAGAGCGGCATTCATGGCAGCCGTTAAGTCGCCGGGGTTATTCGCATAAACCTGCGCAAATCTTTGAGTAGAATATCTCTCCCTTAACATTTTACCGTAAGTATTGCGTACTCCTGCCTGTTGCTCCGGTGTAACTTCTTTTGTTTCCCGATAAAGTGCAAACGCATTTTCAAACGCTTCATAGGCTCTTTGCGGTTCCATAGTTTCCAAATATCCGTCAATATTTTTATTAAACCTCTCCCATTCAAATTCCATACGCCATTTATCTTCTGTTTCCAAAGAGAACCTTCGGTTGCTTTCTATGGCTTTTACCCTTCCGGTTTCTAACAGGTCTCTATAGTGTTTGGAGCTATTGTTTTTCTTTCCCTGATTAAAAAGCGAATCGGAATAACTGTTTAATTTTTCCTCATATTGCCTTCTGTAGTTTTCCAATTCTATAGGATTATCCGGATCACCCTTATAATTCCACGGATTATCCCTTTTATAGTTTGCAACCGCAGTCTCATACTCGTCCCAGTATCTTTGCGCGTGTAGCTCATTCGTCCGCCTCATTTCTGCCGTTATTGGCTGCATCATCATAGTTGATGCTCTCGATGCGGCATCAAACGCATCCGATAAAGTAGCGTGTCTGTTCATTATTTTACCCCTTGATCTTTCATTATTTCTTCCATTGCTTCTATCGCACTTTTCGGTTCCTGTTGATCAAGAAAAGCTTCCTGATGCGCCATAGCCTGTTGTTGCTGTAACATCGCAGTTTCTTCTTTCTCCTCATTTCTTAGGAGACTCATTAGTTTTCCAACCTTTTTCGGACATTCTTCTAATTCAATGTCGTCTATGGTTACAATGACGATTCGATCATACGCTTCGTCATAGCCGTAAGTCTTGCCTTCATGTCTTACGCAATACTTAATTCTTTTCATATTTCTATCCTCCTATTGTTTTCCAAGGTTCTGGGTTGCCGTTATAATTCCGGTTCATATCCCACATACTGTATCCAAAATTAATACCCGACGAAGCTCCGCCAAAAGCGGATGTTACATAATCAAGCGGCGTTGCTGTAGCCCACTCCATGCGTTTATTAAAGTCTGCCTGCCCAAGATTTGCGATATTAAGGTTGTAAGTATCCTGCGATTGCTTCATCTTGTACCTGTATCCGCCGGGATCCCAGGAATCCCTCTCGTAGTTAATAGCTTTCACAGACCGGTTCGCATCCTGTATAGTGCCTTTAAGAATTTGCTCGTTCTGTTGTTTTTGCGTACCAACCTGCTGTTCAAGCCCCTGTTTTGCATAAGCCCGTACCATTTCGTTGGATTCGTTCCCCCTTGTCCCGCTTGCGCCCTCTGCGGCAAGCGACATACCCGTCGCCGATGAAGTCTGTATCCTCGCATCCTGTTCCGCAAACGCTTGCGCCAGAAGACCTGTATTAAACTGATCGTTAAAAAGCCCCATGCCCTCATGCAGCGCCCTGTCTTGTTCGCCCAACTGGTAATGCGCTTCTTGCTTGCTTATCGCGTACTGCTGGTCGCTGTGCGATTTACCGTAGACATACGCAGCCCATGCCTGTTCTTTCTGATGCTGCAACACCGCTTTTTCTTGCTGTTCTCTTTCATAAGTCGATATTGCTCCCAATCCCGCGCCAATTCCTGCGCCTATTAACATCCACCACATTATTCCGCCTCCGCATATACGGCCAGGATACAACACCTGGTCGGTTTTTCATGAATTATTTCAAACTGTAAATTCTTGTTCCACCCGCCCGGAAAATACGATTGAACCACATCGCTGTTAGGCTCCGGTCTTTTTATGCTGTTTTCATTTTCAGACGGCAAGGCTCTTGTAAAGGGCATATAAGAGTCGCAGAACCTTATATTCAGGTTTTTAATATTCGTCTGTTTTAATTTATGATTAGCCTGTATCGGCATCGAGGTAATAATCGAAGTATAGGAATACCCAATCTTCCCTTCATGGACTATAGCGTCGTCCGTGTAGCCGGTTCTGTCGCCGTTATATTCCCCCCAGCTGTCAAGATAAACATCTCCGTCTTCTTTCAGAAGCTCCAGGTAAAACCCGCCGTTTCTCTTTACAATTAAAAAGACCTCGTCAAACCCGCTTTCACCGGGAAGAACCGCGGCGCTCTGTATTTCCCCCTCGACAATTCGCACCAGTTTTTTTGGTTTTATAAACGGACCGGGAGAAATCTCGTAAGTGTTTTTTCTGCTGTGATGCGTTTTCTTTGCCCTTTCTATATCTTCTGGGGTTATGGTATCTCTTGTAACTTCCCCTGTAGTAATGCGCCCCCACGCGAAAGTCCCGGAACTCCTGTCATATAAAAGCGTTACCATTTGCCCGTCATCGCGGGTAATGTATAGTTTTGTAAATGGGGCTGCAGTATAGTCGAATTCTTTAGCGGGGCTTTCATGCAGCATTTGTGTTGACAGCATAGCCATATTATTGGCGCGGAAAAAGTTATATTCATTGGGATAGTATTCTACAAGGCTTCTACGCCCTGTTTGGAAAAAACAGGTAGATTCTCCGATAGCTTCACCCGGAATATAATCGCATCCGTAACTGGAACACTTTACAGCTTGTGTATTTGTAGAATGTACATCCGGCGGAATAAACCATTCGGATAATTCCGTTCCAACTATAATACCCCTGTTTACTGAAAGCCATCGGATAGCGTCATTTACACCGGATGCAATCTCAAACATAAACCCGTTATCCGGAGTAGGGTATTCATCTTTCTTTTGTTCGATAGTGTAAATCGGTATATATATTTCGCTTGCCGCATATAATCTTAATATTTGCGCCCTTATTTCAGGCATCGTTCCGTAGTAAGGGTTTTTCGGCAAGTCAGGATGTTCGTATTTATTATGTTTTTTGATTATTGGAATCCAGTCGCCAACAATTCTTGCTATGTCAGCATTATAGGATGTCGTGGTATTTGAATATTTAAGGCTATTTATCATTATTTCATTTATTAAATAATCTCTAGCCGTGCCATCGTCAATCATTTGTCCGATATTCCACGGTAAAGGGTATGGTTCCGACAATGTTCCCGGTCTTATATTGTCAGTAGGCTGGTTTTGATGATACATTATTTCACCAAATTTATAAAATGATGCTCCTATTAAAATGGCATATACAGCAACTTCCTGTCCAACACTTTGGCTTGCAACTCTTCCCTTATTAATAAGCTTCTCATTCTGCTCGTTAAACTCTTTAACCTTCTCGTCAAGCTCTCTTTCTATATTTTCAGGCATACTTCTTAACAGGTTCTGCGCGGGTTTATCCGATTCCATTTCTATATATTTGTTGCCGTTCTCATCAAACCGTATCATTGGCGGTATAAGTACTATTGATCCTTCGGGGAAAAATCTTGTTTCTATGTAGTATGTCTTGGTATCCGGGGTGGCAATTTTCTCCGCTTCCAGATCGTCATAAAGTTGTATTTTGCAGGATCCGTTTGATATTTTCACCCTTACAAATACATAATTTTTAATTTCGATAATAAATTGTTTGTATGTAGAAAAATCATTGTAATTATAAGCGGCGCTGAAAAACAGCCTCTGTGTATCGCGTTCAGTGGCTGCAAATACAAGCCTGCCGTTAAAGAAAGTAACGCATCTTGGATATTGTCCTTCCTGCATAAGATATTGTTTTTCAAGATAGTATTTATCCTCTTCTTGTTCAAAGGTGGATTCTAACTCCGGAGCGTGCTCTTGTTTTATATATATTTTTATTTCCAGGGTGTTTATTGTTATATCATCATCTGTAAACTCTATAACAATAGGCGGGTGTTCGGGATGCGCTATTACCATTATTCTTTGGTTCTGCGCGTATTGGATATCGTATATCTCGTTTTCGGTGTATAGGGTAGTGCTTTCTATATCCTCATTTGTAAAGGTTTTTACCGGCTGCTCCCAGCTGCCCGCACGGTATATATCTATTTGCGCATCGCTGAATATAAAAATATAAGATTCTTCCCTGTTTACAATAAAAGGTATCAGCCTGCCGTTAGCGTCCAACTCCTGCAGGCGCTTCATTCCGCTGCGCCTCTTTATTCCGCCCGTAGGAATTACATCAAAGTTTTCCAGCCTGGCAGCTCCGCTGTAGTACTGGGGTAAGTCTATACGACCAAAAAGAGTCTTAGAAAGTTCGCCGCTTGCAAAGTTTGTTATTAACATTAAAACCCCTTCCTTTGTTCATCCCACCACTCATGATGCTGTTTCTTTGCCTTTGCCATACTCTTGGAAGCGGTAATAGCCTGGTCTTTAATAAACTGCGCTTTCTGGAATAGCATACTCGACAGCTGCGGCTTGTCCGTTATCTTAATGGCAAACTTTGCGGCAAGAGACATTTCTATATATTCGTAAAACTTTGGTTCATACTGCGGAAGCTCATACTCCGGATAATCCTCGTCTGTATCTTCCACAATATCGCCCTCGTCCAGCTCGTCTTCTTCGTAAATATCGCCTTCGTCCAAATCGTCCGCTTCGGCTTCGTCCAGCTCGTCCCAATCCATTGTATCGATGCCGTTATCGTCCTCTTCCGGCTTGCAAGTACAATGGTCTAAAAGCTCTCCACATTCTAAACATTCTTCCTTTCCTATACCGTCCTCTTCCGGCTCTCCCGGATCAAATACCACATCAACGGGAATATCGCTTTCATCCACTTCGCCGGGGGACAAGACAATGTCCGCTTCCTCTCCCGGAGCCGGAGCCTGCGCTATACGGAGCCTGGGCAGCCTTTTACCGTTGGTAATATACATAAGCTCCGCCCGCTTCTCGTCTGTGCATAGGTATCTGCCCTCTATGATGTAATCGCCTTTACCGGACAATTCGACAGCACGCGCGCAGTCGTAGGGTAGGGTATAGACAAACCTGTATCCTGACCTGAACCGCGGCCGGCGTACCCTCATAAGCCGCTTACGCCTTCGCGCGGACACCCAGGGTACTTCAGACAAAGCTTCAAGATAAGTCGATAAGTAGAACGCCTTGCACAAATTGTACATAGGTTTTTTCTTTTCATCGCTTCTGTCTTCTTTGGAAATTAATTCCTCATGCCCTGTCGTATACAACGCACGGTTTACAAGGTCGATATTCATATTCATAGTGTTTTCAACTCCGCTATGCACGCATCTTTTGCCGCGCTTAGTTTAACAACCAGATCAGGAAGCGCTTCCAGTAATTCGTCGTTGTAACGAATCTTGTCTATCGCTCTTTGAATCCTGTCCATCCTTTCGGTAATATCGATTATCTTTTTGATATTACTGTCGCCGGTTCCGCCAAAAGCATTATTCAAACTCATAGTATTCTCCCTTTGTGGAAATAAGCGCCGCCGTCTGCCAACGGCAGTAATTGAAACCGACGGCGCTGTTTTCTTTGCTGTTATACAATCTTCTTTGCTCTTGCAGTTCTAGTTCCCCGAAGGGTTAGAGCCTCCGTAGTACCTGTGCTTTCGCCATTAGCATCATCATCTGGATCGATTGCAAACATACCGGAATCAAATAAGACTACCGGCAGGATTATTTCACATGGAAACACTGCTTCAATTAAAGCGGTATCCATTACCTGAATAGTGTCAGGTTCACCCGATACGCCTGCTGCCGCGGCATTAAATACCACAGCCAGCGCCAGCGCCAATACCATCATGAAAACGAAAATCTTTTTCATCTTCATACCTCCTCCATCCTCAAGGGATAGTAAATTTAAGGTTTACTGCAGAGCGGTAGTACTCCCGCCTTGCAGCAATTCTTTTACTCCTCGCTTTCTTTGTCTTTTACAAGCTCAAAGTGCGATAGTTGTTCTTCTTTATCCAGGAAAATAATTTCCCCTTCCTGGACCAGTTTGCCTTTGTAGGTACATTTTGTTTTACACCTGTACCTAAAGACCTTCGGTTTTTCAGCTGTTTCTTCTTTCTTGTTAAACATTCACAGCCCCCTACTTACCGATGTAAGAATTGATAATCGCCTGAACCGTACCGGCAAACGATCCCGCAATAACCGCGCGAATATACTTGAACTTTGTCTTGGGTATGGGAAGCCCGTACCCGTCTTTGTTCAAGTCTGCAATCGCAATGCTTCCGCTTGTTACGATAGTTTCGTAATCGGCGGCTTCCTGGTCGGAACCCTGTACGCTAAGCGTTACAGGACCTGCTCCTGCAAGAGCGCCTTCAGGCAGCTTCAGGTCTACTGTCATTCGTTCAACCGAAGCCTCGCCTGTATTGTCTCCGTCAGACGGTCCTCGGTTAATAACATTGGGGAATGTCCCCGCGGCGGTTAGGCTCCCGAAATTATTTAATTCGTCATAACAAAAATTTATTGTCATATTTTAACGCCTCCCTTACGCTACCCGTGATTCGGTGTCAAGGATTACATCCATCTGTCTGCAGCGGATTTCCCGTATGTGGGTAATTTCCTTACCCCACGGATCTGCCGCTGTATGGACCACATTGCCCTTGTCCCTTGCTGCCTTATCAATCTTGATAAGGATCCCCTGGTTCGAGTACATCGCATATGTTGTCGCGCCCTTGGGCAGCTTGCGTTTTGCTTCCAGGACTTTGTCAACGATGTCATCGCCTGTAGCGTCTTTCGGGATATTCGCAATACGGATAACCGATTCCGGATTCGGAACTGCTATACCAAACTGCGCTTCGAAATAGCTCCTGTAGGCTTCGTACTCGCCGTTTTTTCCGTCTCTTACGGTTTCAATACCTTTGTCCACATGCTTTACGCCGACAGAGTTTGATCCCTTCGGGTAAATCAAATGGAACTGGTTTTTGCCGATAGCGCAAAGGAAGAGGCTTGTAAGCTCGTCCCCGGTACCGTCCATGTCAATAAAACATGGATTGCTCGGGTCGTTAAGCCTTGCCATGAGTCCGTCAAACTCGTCATCCCGCTCGCCGTCGCCGTAAATCAAAAGCTCGGACTGTGTAAGCCCCATGCCTTCGATAATCGCCTGCGCTTCGCTCATTCGCGCCGCGTTAACATTCCCCGAATGTTCTACCATCGAGGCATCAACCAGCGAATAATCCGCAAGCATTGCGATACGGTCTTCGACCTTTTTTGTCTGTGTGGCTGTTCTGCCGACACCGCGGTTGTAAATACGCGTTTGACCGGAAGGGCTTATCTTACGCACTAAAGCCGTGTTGGTTGTTCCGTTGTTGGCTTCGTAGGCCGGTACATCGGTCAGCATCTCGTTTGTGCGCGACATAATTTCAATAATTCGCCAAGCTTCGGGATTGTTCGCCCGCTTAACGATTTCCAATGCCGTCATTTGATCGGACATATTTAATGTAGCCATAAATTAATCTCCTGTTAATTATTATTTGTAAAGGGTTCCACCTTCCGAAGTCGGAACAAAGGAATCCCCTGCAGCCCCTTTGCCCCTGGACGATCCGCTTTCCTGCGTCATCCCCCCGAAGGCAATAAAGGCTTTTACGATTTCCGGGTTGCTATCCAGCCCCGCCTGTCTTAAGAGTTTGCCGACATTCGGACCTGCGGCATCAAGCCCCCTTACAAGAAGCTCGATTTTTTCTTTGTATTTGGAGCCAAACTCGGTTCTTAACGCCGCATCCGTTTCCAGTACTTGCCGCTCCCGCGCTTTGGCCAAAGACTGCATCCGTGCTTCCCCAAACTCTTTAATGCTTGCAAACACGGTTTCTGCCTGTCCGGCTGTAAGATTCGCCCTGTGGGCAATTTGCGCGATTGTCTCTCCGTCGCCCTCTTTATCCTTGGCAAAGGAATAATCAGCCGCCGTCTTGGGAATTTCCGCATCTTGCGATGTAAGGCTTGAGACCTTCCCTTCCAGCTCTATGATTGTCTTTGCCATATCGCCGATCTTCTGGTACTTCGCAAGCTTCCCTGTAAACTCAGGGTTATCCCTCATTTCTTTCGGTAGCTGCTCAAACCATGCAGGCGGCTTTGTTTCCACACTTCCGGTTTCGGTACTCCCCGCGGCTTTATCCCCTTTCTGGGTTGTTCCGCCGGTGTCCTGTCCTTCCGTGCCTGCTGTAGTATTGGCGCTGCCTTTGTCTCCAAATGCGCTTGCCAATGATTGTTCTTCCGCGTTACCGGGCGCAGGTGTCCCGTTATCCGTAGATCCGCTTGCGCCTTCAGACGAAACGCCCGAAGGTGCGCCTGTACCGGTACTCGCCGGCGCAGCCATTGTTGTAAGCATCCCCCTTAACAGGTTCGCAAAAAACATATATTACCCCCTTCCGGAAAACGCGGTATCGGCGATAAAGTCGGTTATCAACTTTGTTTCGCTTAAGCCCAATCGTTTCCGGATAAAAAATTTGCCGTATTCATTAAGAGCTTTTTCGTTCAATCCGTCCCCCGCAATGGGTTCGAATACACACAAGTCTCTTAAAAGCATATTCAATACAATCTTCCCGTCCTCTGTGGAAAATACCTTCCTGACCGTTTCCACAAGCATTTCGTTCTTTTCATCGTCAGTCAGCTTCTTGTCTTTCCAAAAATTTGGAATAACTCTTTTTTTAACACTCATATCCTTACTCCTTTATAATTTTTCTTTATGTTAAATACCTTCACACTTACATAACCCCCTGTCCCTGCATTACCTTGTTCATCTGATCTATCGCGCTTCCTTGTTTTACAGGCTCGTTCATCTGCCCGTAGTTTTCCATAATCGCTTCTTGTTGCGCCATAGCCTGTTGTTGCTGCTGCATTGCCGCTTCCTGCTGCGCTCTTTCCTTACGCAGCTCTTCTATATCCCTGTCTTCGCGGATTGCGCTCTGCGGGAAGCCCATACCGTCAAGCCCGCTTTTAAGCGTTTGGTCAAAGTCAATAACATCCATAGCCACAGGCGACAGCTGTCCAACCGCTCCAATTAACTGCAAGCCCTGATTTATTCCTGCGCTCTCGTGGAATTTCTTCTGCGCCTGCGCAAGCGGACCTATAAAGTCAACTTTTAATTGCGCTCCGCTGCCGTTTATCGCTTCAGGCGGCTGGGGTATCTTCCGCTGCCGCCAAAGTATGTTAAAAGACCTCTGGATTATCTTTGTAAGCGCGTTGTTAAGGTTCACAACCAGGTCAGACAATACTGCCGCTTTCTCTCCCTGCAGTTGCATAACATAAGTAGCGGTTAAATCCTGCGGGCGCTGGTTCATAAGAGCAAGGAAGTAATCGACATAAAACCAATCCTTTACGCGGTTTTCCATATCCCTCTGCGCCTCCAGCGTTATGGGGAAGTTCTGCCCCGTGTTAATCGGGAATATAAGCTCGTCTTTGTTTTTGTAATAGTTGTGTCCGTTCGGTACAACCCCTACTTCTTCTCTCATTGATTCAGGTGTATTAAACGCGGGAAACGCTGACATCTGCGCAATCCGCATTTTCGCCCGGTCTATCATATTTAGCTGCACAATATCGTCCAGTGCATTAATTGCAGGGGAATCACCGTATGCCGTACCGTTAATCGTATCCCAGATAAATACAGCATAAGGAAATTCGTTATAACCCGATTCTTCTATCAGATGATCCCCGTCATAATCGATAAATATAGAAGCGTACTCCATATCCGTTGCTTTAGTGGATTCGTCATTGTATTCATCTCTTTTATATACCGCGTGCAGTATGGTAATCTCATTATTCCATTTCTTCTTGTCTTTTAAGTCCATCCGCCTTGTGCCTGATAGTTTATCTTCGCCGAATAAAGTTGAAGCATTTTTTAATGACATTACAAAACGCCGGAACACAGTGTCCACTTCGTCAAATTCGTTTATGTCAAGGAAGGTTTCCTGTGTATTCAGGTTTGTAAACCGCAGTCTGTTTTCGGTCAGCTGCTCGTCTATAAGCATTACAGCATGGCCGTAAGTTGCGGCAAACTCTATATACTTCGAGTTCTGCGGATACAAATTACTGCGGTTAAACTCCGCGTACAGCACTTTCTCTACAGCTTCAAGCCAGTCCTTTGCCCCGTGGGCGGTTGCAAGATCAAGGTTTTCAAACCCCAGCTTCAGCCAGGCGATGTTCGGCGATATCGAATACCCTGTAATACCGCTTCTTAATGTTTTAAGGTAGTTTGTAGGTCGGGAAGTGTATCTTTCAGGTCTTTGAGGGGACTTGTTATGAGGGTTATCCCAATCAAATATCGATGGCGCTACAAACTGCTGTACCGATTTCCAGTCGCCTTCGCGCTTCTGCCTTTCACTCTTCAAATATTCAAACCGGTTTTTAACCTCGTCTATAAACTCCTTTCTATCATCCGCCATAACGCCCCTCCTTAAACATTCTTATTGGATCTAAATCAGCACTTGTTTTCTTTCTCCGGAAGTTATAACTGCCGTGTTGTTTTCTAAGCGCATTACCGGGATTGTGCGCAAAGTCACTCATTACCGCATAACGGCTTTCATCGTATATATGGTCTTCCAGGTTTGTGTTTACATCTTCCGGCTTGTGCGGGTCGGGTGTAAGAACCGGGATAGTGCGGATAAAATCAACGCAATGGTCAAAAATCTGCAACATCGGGTGCCCGTCCTCATCTTTTGACTGCAGCCGCTGGTGGAACATCGCTTTCCCGTTAACACGGTCTTTATTCGCCTTTATCATCTTGAAGCCCGCATCTTCCCATTGTTCCGCCCTGCTTGGAGCATCATCTTCTTTATTCCACATCGCGGTATCCGCCACAACTTCCGTTACACCTTCAAGGACAGCCATTTTCCAGGCTTTGTCTGCAACTTCCGCAGTCCCCATCTTGATACCCACATTCATTTCATCCTTATCGCACCCGTACCATTCGCCGTAACGGATCATCCTGCCTTCGCTGTTTACTGCCCACTTGCCCAAGCTGAACGGTTTAGCATACCCCCAGTCAAACGAATAAAACTTTTTCCATTGCCCGGGCTCAAGCGCAAACGGTTTAATTACATGCGAGCTTCTGCGGAACTCTTCAAATACCTGACCCGCGAATATATCCCAGTCCCCATGCCGAAGCGCTCTATACAAATGTCCGGGAAGCAGCGCCAACCTGTGTTCGTAGTCAGGATCGTTGTTCATAAGGGTAGGGTTGTCTTCCAGCATGGACGGAATAAAACATCTCGTTATCGGTATCTTTACCATGCCGTTGGTTTCTATTGTTTGATGTTTTCTGTACGGCGAAAATCCGTCAATGAAGCGCGTTTTAATCCAGGCATGGCCGACACCGCCGGGGTTAGCTGTCGCCCTCATATAACAAGGAACGCCCGCAGCGCTGCGCGCGCGGGTTATCATATATCTCCAGGCATAGTCGGTAGGGTAATTGCCCAACTCGTCAAACCCTATCCATGTATACTGATGCCCCTGATAGTTAAGAACATCCTTGTCATTGTCCAAATATCTCATCTTCAGCGTTGCGCCGTTGGGAAATATAAAGTCGCGACTGTTGTTTGTAAGCCGTCCGCCAAGCGGTATGTATATCTCGCACGCGCGTTTTTTTAATTCTTCAAGCTCCGGCATTGACCTTCGGAACAGTATGCCTGTCCAGGCTTTAGCGTATTTATTTACTCCGGCGTAATAATCTATTAATAGAAAATCGCTCTTACCCCCGCCCGCAGCTCCCCCGAATAACAATTCAAACGCGTTTGACTTTATCGCCAATGATTGCTTTTCATGCGGCTTCCAAAGTACCGTATTTACAATTCTCTGATCAAAACCTGTCATTTTTACGATGTTTTTGCTCATACGGCAGCCCCCATCAATTCGTACTCGGCTTCTTCGGAGCTTGCGGTTATTGCTTTTTGCTTTCGTTTAGATGGTGTTTTAAGCGCAGCCTCGTCTTCCTTGTCATTGATATACACAACGGGGTTCACTATTGTATTGCCTTCTACAGGTCTTATAAGATTTAGATAATGACCAAGCATGGCTAAAGACTTCGTTCGGTCGTAGAGTTTTATTTCATAACCGTTCCTGTTTTTCTTTATACCGGTTATACACATCGCAAGCGGACCAAGTTCTTCAAGGCTTTTAACAAGGTTGCCGTCTTTATCTATAATGTCTGCAGGATTGTAAAACGATAGAGTGTTCAAAGCATCCAGTACTTGAAACTCGCTCATTTTATCTTTTTCGTTCTGAAGGGAGCGCATCAGTTTCCCGATAGCTATATTTACCTTCGGTTCCCGCAGCATTCTTGATGCGTTGGATTGTATCGATGCTTCGGAAAGTTTTTTTGTTTCGCGCCCGAACGCTTTTATATACGCCGCGGTCGCGTTAAGAAAACAAGTTCTATCTGTACAGTATAATTCCACAAACAACTTGCGCCGGTCTGTAAGACCTTGCCACCATAAAGGCGCGTCCGGGAATAAATCCTGTTCTTCTCTTTTGGTTTTTGCCATCGACCCCTCGTCACGAATAATTTATTACGAGTAAATTATTATTGTGACAGGCGGTCGAGAGCCTGTCGGTTTTATTATTTATAATATGCATTCTTTATTTTGTCAATACTTTTTTATTAATTTTATTAAATATTTTTCCCGGATAGTGTATGCAATTTTGCCTCTGCAGCAATACTTCTGTAAGACTGTAGTACTTCTACCGCAGTAAACTTTTTATATATAACTTTCTTTTTTTATTTATATTAAATACTTTTATATAAAAGTATTACAGTATTACATTAAAATATATAAATCGTTACTAGATAAAGAGTTATCGCCTGTAGTACTTTGGAAAATGCTATTACAGGATTCTTCAGTCCTACAGGATAAAGCACGCAATTTCAACACTTTCGACTTCTTCTGATTATTGTAGAAGGCGGGCGATATATGTAAATTATTAAAAAATGACCAAAATGTAATACTCTAAAGACAAGTATTACATGAATTGTTCCGGGAATAATAAACTTTTACTGGATTTTTTTCTTGGACAGTGCTGGACAGCCTATCCGCCGCCCTTGTCTTTAGTCGGCGGTCCGGATTGCTGCAGTATCGGGCGGGGCTTTAACCTTATCCCCTGGTATATTATACCGTCTTCAGTTCTCTTTTTATTCGGTACATGAGTTGTAAGATATTCGCCAAACTTATTCTTTGACATTTTCTTTCGGACACCTTCATCATCGCACCACTTCCGGAAGTCTTCGTACAAGTCCCCTGCGCTCTCATATTTCTCCGGTTCCGCAGTTTCCGTTCTTTCTTTCTTCCATCTACCTACAAGGTCTTCGCTTTCCATATACTCCGCGCTCGCCTCATCCACAACCTTGCATCCGGGAAACGCTTTCGGGCCTTCACCCTCTTTATAATACTGATGCGCAAACCATATCAATAACGCTAAAATTTCCGAACCCTCTTCCTTTAACATCCGCTTCCCGATATTAGGATCGTCTTCATCATCGGAAACTACATAATCAAAAGGAACCATGCGGATTCGCCGGCGTACCGCAAGACCTGTATCCTTAAGCGTAAGCCTGGGGTTAGATCCAACCGCTATCTTACAAATAGGCGAAAACTGCATATTGGCCAGGTACTTGCGCTTTGCAGTTATCTGGTCGCCGGAAACTATCGATTTTAATTTATCCATATTAAGACGGCCTTCCGGAGCGTCTATAAGAACCGCAAGGCGCTTGCCTACTAGTTCAGATTCATCAAATTGGCTCTGCGCGTATCTTTCTATTACAATATCTGAATGAAGCGTCATAGCGTAATCACCGAATAGCTGCAGCATAAGGTTTAATAATACGGATTTTCCGTTCTTCCCAATTCCGTGGAAATTGACGAAGAACGACGCGCCGGTATCCCCTGTAAGACAATAACCAAACCATGACAGCAAATAAAAAGCAAGGTCGCTTCTAGCTTTACCTTCCTTGCTTGTTATCTTTACCAAAAAATCTTCAAATATTTTAGATACCCTGGGCATCTTCCAGCCTTCTTTTATTTTTTCAAGTTCCGCCGCCTTGCAAATTGTACTCTTTGAAAATAAATCTTCCGGAGCCGAAGCCCTCTTCTCACCTGTCCGTAAATCGTACATATCACCCCTGCAGTTCAAATGATACGGATCGGCATCAAACATCTTTTGATCAACCGCGATAGATACATCGCCTTCTAATATTCTCTTTATTGCCCCGATACCCGCGCTAGACAGTATTCGCCGCGCAAATCTTTTCTCCCCAGGGTTCGTTGATGCAGCGCCCTCATTCAGGAGCTCCCCAAAATGCGTTATAACCCGTTGTACAGCGCTCTCCGCGCCGTAATTCGTCCATCTTCCCTCATCCTCTTTATATACCATCCAGCCTATCTGTGGGCAATAACGAATCCAGCGGCCGCAGGTCTTTATTATCTCGCATGACAAATGCACTTCGTTTATGTCACATTCTTCCCATACATCATATTCTTTGGGTATCATATCGATTATAAAAGCGGCAAGCCGGCCGGCTTCAGTCTGTTCGCGTTTCTCGGACTTCTTCACCCTCAAACCGGTATTTATGTAATGCTCCGTGCTCGCCGCTTTTCTTCTAGCCTTCATTCATCTTCCCCATTTACAGCCTTTATTATTTTTTCCTTCAGTTTGCGTGACTCCTGCCAATACTCGCAACCATAGCCGTCGTATGCGTCCACCATCTTATTAAGGAGCTCGCACTTAATATGCGGCGGAACCCCATGCGAAAGACCGCAGTTCCAGCATAATCGCTTTTGTTCTTCCGGTCTGACAAAGCCCAGGCTGTTCGCAAATAAGTTCGCGGCCGCCAGTACCGGGTACACCGCATACAGTTCATGGAGATACGCCTTTCCGCCTATACAGAAGAAGGAGTTTGTTTTTTCAAGCTCCCGCTCAAGCCAGGCTTGCGCCGATGATTTTTCAGCAATTTCCATTTCATACTGCAGTTCCCAGGCATATACTAACTCCCTGATATATTCGTCTTTTTCATCTTTATTCTCTTCGGACTTTGAAATTTCCCTGACAGATGCTTTTAGTTCTTCGTACTTTTCTTGCAGGATAATTTCTTTCCGGGAATAAACAGTACCCAAATCAAATGATTCCAATACCCGCCACAGTACACGGTGTTTATTATCCTCAAAGTGGCGCCATGTTATGCCCTTGTATGTGTCTTTTATATAACGCCAATCTGTAAGCCTGTCACCCGATAATATACAGCTGAAGAAAATCTTCTCCAGCTGTATACGGTTCCTTTTAGTCAACCTCTGGATCTTCATTTATTTTCCACACACGCAGAACAAAGATCTTTTTCAACCCACTCGCACGGTCCGCCGGTCTTCTCTATGCACTGGCTGCAGTCGTCTTCAGTACAGCCGCATATCCGGCACTTACGGACACCCTTGTCTTTTCCCTTCGCTGCTTTTTCTTTTTTATTAAGCTCGGCTTTAGGTTTGGGGTTTAATGCTTCATTAGTTGCTTCCTCTGCTATCTTCATATAAGCAGCCTTGTATTCTTCTTTACTCATTCCGGAATAGTCAAAGTAAATATTATCGCCGGGTTTTAGTTTGCCCAATTCTTCCAGAGCGGGTATATCCTCATAATCGTACCATTCTCTTAAAATATTCCAGATAACAAAATGGAATACAGGCACTGCCTCGGCAGGAATAACAGATCCTACCTTGATGAGCTCGTCGCACCCGGTAAGTTTTTTTAACATTTCTTTCTGTTCTTTATCTAATTTGCCGCTCCAGCCACTGCACAAAATATCTAAAGCTCTTACAAGCAAAGAAAAATAATCCACCGTTGCGCCGTTTTTATCCAATTCAATACGCCGCGCGGTAATGTGCTCTGTCATACGGGTATCAATATTATTTTTTATCTCATTATTCCTGGCAAAGCCTCTCCCATTTATCTCCTTCGCAAGCTCCGCAGCTGCAACCCCTCTTTTTTCGGCTACCGCCTCAAGTACTTCCCGGCAGTATATACTGACTTCATCATCTTTCTTTTCGGATTTAGCACCCCTCTCCGCTTCTTTCTTTTTTACCATATAGCCAATCCGTTCAACCGTTATCTGTCCGTCGCCATGCTCCCGGATGCGCCAGCAAGCATCTTTTTTCCTGTTGGTTTCTTCATGGGTAAACATATACTTGTTCGGCTTCATTACTTCACACTTAGTGCCATTGAATTCTACGAAACTTGCTTTCTTGTACAGCTCCGCAGGTATCCCGGAAGCAAAATATATCTTGTAATCCGTAGGCAACGCATCTGTTTTTATCTGTTCATTCAAAGCTTTCTCAATCGCGTTATACCATTTCTTGCGGTAACAATCGCCGTCAAGACATACATCGTCAAAGTGATCATAATCTTCAAACAGTTCGTTATTCGTATTATGTGTCCGCTTTTTACAGTCAGCGCAGCCCTTTATTAATTTCTTAATTTTAAATTTCTGTTTTCTCTGTACAAATTCTGCAGCTTCTTGCCCGCTCGTTCTGTGTACACCATCTTCATCACCAAAGTCATCACGATATTTCCATTTAATATTATCTTGCTCCATATAAAAATAATTCTGATCCTCTTCAGGAAGCTCGGCAATAATGGCGGCAGCCTCAATGTCCATCTTGCCGTCCCGGAACGCGGTTTTTAAGTCATCCGTCAACCGCATAAGCCTAAGACGCTTGTAAATATCCTGCGGACTACGGGCGTATAGCTTTGCGATTTCCTTCACGGAAAGACCGCGGCATTCCATCTTAAAGAATAGTACCGCTTCATCCAAAGGATGCATCGCCTGGCGGTTCACATTTTCCGCAAGCGCAATATCATCATCATCCCTGGGATCATCTTTATCGACTGTAACACAGTTAACCTTCGGCATTTCTTTAGATCCTTTGGTCAATTTCCGTACCGCAGCAATCCGCCGGCGCCCGGCAATGATTTTGTATGTACCGTCTTCCTGCGCCCGGACAACCGGCGGCTCAATAATTCCAAATTCCTTTATGCTGTTCATAAGCTGCTCAAACCCTTCGTCCTTCGTGTACATCCGGTTGTCTTCACTAATAATTTTATCCAGCTCAATAGTTTTCATTCTTCACTCTCCTCATTATATTTTTCCGCCCATACGGACAGAATTATTTTCCTAAATAAACCCTCCGGAATGTGGTATAATCCCTGGTATCAACTCCGCGCCCGTACAGGCCGGACAATAACACAACCCCGGAGGGTAAAAATGATAAATAAACCAATTTTCTCCGCTTCTATGAAGCGTACTCAACAATAGTCGTATCAAACTCCGAAAATAATTTTGTTATCATCGGCTCTACAACTTTCCAGTCCCCGCCCGCCAAGCCGCAGCCCAGCTTATAAGGAAACGCCACCGATGTTAAACCCTTTTCTCTCATTTGATTCGCCAAATTCCCCAGAGCTTTTTGCAAACCGTCATAATCGGTTGCCCGGCCCGGACCTACCCCCTGCTGCCCAAATAAATTTGCTATAAATCCCTTCCCGGAATTAAGTTCAACTAATTGACATTGACCCAGCAATGACTTGTTAGCCGTGCAGAATTTTTTGTATTCCGCATATACTTCCGGATACCTCGATTTAATTTGCGCAGCAACACCCCCGCCCATTATTCCCAGGCAATTTGTTTGATGGGCTATTACCTGCGATACCCCAACCCATTTCAAAAGATCACCCTTTGTGTTCTTTACCATATTGTCCCCCTTCAAGTTTTTTACGCCTGGCTTCCAGCCTTTTTTTGGCGTTGAATATATTATGACATTTCTGACATAAAGCTCGTAGATTATCCCTGGTTAAATTTTCCTGTGTAGTATCTTTTATAACTATAGCAAGTACAACCTGCCTTCCGCTTTTATCGAAAGTATGGTTTTTCGCTCCGCAGAATTCGCACTTGTTCCCGCAGTCCTCAAGAATCACTTTTAGAGTTTCACCCCATATTTTGTCCGTTCTGTTTTTATTCTTCGGCATTACTGACATAAACCCCGCTCCTTCCGTCTGCCGCGCATGGTACCCGTAGCCCGGCATCGTTATTTATCTTCCTCATAATCTCCCGAAGCCTTCCGCTAAGTGTTTCAATCGTCTTTTCAATCCGTGTTTTCTCTCGTATAAGCTCATCTATTTCGTTTTCGCTATTCTTCTCTCCGGAAGAAAAAGATGAGCCTGCGCGTTTTATCTGATAAATACTCTTACCCGCTTTCGCCACGGCTGCCATCGCTTTCTGTTTGTACTCATCACGCTCGCCGGCAATGGCTTCTTGGATATCTATGCCGTAATTTTCAGGAATATTTATCGACTGTATTTTCAAAATCTTATTTGCAGTTTCTTTCGACACCCTAACTTTACGGTGCATTATATCTTCAAACCTTATACCTTTATTTACACATGTGTCGTTAAGCTTTACCAGTACTGCTCCCAGCTCGCGTTGCAACTTTGCCAATTCACAACTTATTTTTTTAGCTTCATCTATCATCTCTTGGAGTTCCGCATCGATTACAGGTTTATATATCCCGGCTTTTTCCGCCAGCTCTATAAGATCGTCAAGTATCGAATAAAATAATTTTGTATGTGAACGGCTGCCTGTCTGACCATACTCCGTGAATTGGATATGATGTGCAAGCTCGTGAATCGCAGTGTACATTAACATCGTTTCGTTAAGTTGCCCTTCTTCGCTTATGAAGTTTTTTTCATAGATAATAATTTCTTCAGTTGATGATATATATTTTCCATTTATTTTTTTATTCTTCTTTCCGGAGAATTTAACCATAAACGGTCTATCGCATTTGTGAAGCTCGCAAAGTTGAGCCCCTACAAACGCCGCGGCTGTTTTTATCGGTAATACTATTGCACCTTTATTCATCTTTTTTCTCCTCAACTGTTATAAATACCTGATAAGTTTTCCCATTATATTCGCGGCTGCCTATTTTAACTAATCCATCTCCAATACGATGCGAATATTGTATTGAACTTTCAATAAATCCATCTTCTAATTCTTTCGCTATTATTTTTTTGCATTCATGATATTTTTCTGGTTCGCAATTAATCATTTATACCCCCTTTCTTTTTCTCAAAAATGCAAGCACCCTTACGATTACAAATGCGCACAGTTTTTTTCTTACCCACAATAAAAATCCATTCCTTATGCTCGCACTTAACCGTAGCATTTGGATGCCTGCATTTCTTAATCAGTATCATTTAGTTGTTCTTCCGCTCCATTTTACATAAGTCCCATGAAACGGAAACTTTGCCTCAATCTCTTTAACCTTATCTGATACAAAATTCCAGTTACGAAGCATCGTCTTAGGCAGCCAGAATTCCTGCGACTCTTCAGCACCGTCAGGAAGCTTTACGGCGCAGCGTAGCAGTACCGCTTTTTCGGTCTCCTGGATATATTCAAATTCTTTCATTGCATTAAAGCTAAAATGCTCCCAGTGATTCCGGCTGGCTATGTGGTACGCTTTCCAGCCCGCTTTCGTAAATGTTCCATCGGCTTTAAGCCATCGCCTTTGGATCCAAAACGACACTGCATTGTGATTAACCAACAATGCTTTTTCTGTTTCTTTTTCAATGTGCATATTGTCCCCCTTTCAAGAATTAACCTTTCCGGAATGATTTATAAATCAATAAATACACTACCTTTTCTTTTTTGGGCTCGTTCAACGAACGATATATGCCCTCATTCCGGAAAGGTTATGGACCGCAGTGGATTCGAACCACTTTCTAGCGTCTTGAAAGGGGACAAACCCACCGCTAGCTACCTTCCAGGTAAACGATCCTTATTGCCGGGAACAACTCCGCCCGGCTAGAGCCAGTATTTTAGGAGGGTTTCTTTCTCTTTTTGCGTGAATATGGGAATCCACGATCACGCGGTTTTTGGATGTTTTTATTGATTGACCGCTCTATTAACGCCAGAGCGATAAAACAAATAAGCAATAAGATAAATAAAATAATTACATCCATACGCTTTCTCCTTCTGACAAAAAACCCCCACGAAGTCTCGACCAACTCCAGAGGGGGTATACAAAAAGCCCTAAAAAGGGACTTATTGCTTGATTGAATAGCCGTGGTCGAGGACGGCTACTGTCTCAAATTTACTGTCTCAAAAAACAGCAAATTTGGTAATTTGTTGTCTGGTAAGGATTTAGGGTAGGTTTTAAATTTGTGTAGCTAACCTAGAGCGTTATATGCCATTTGTCCAAAATTGTTTAAAAATATTATTACTTGAATAAAATAATTATTTATTATAAAATATTAAAGGAGGTAAATGTGAAACATAAAATAATGAAATATATAATTATTGATATTATAATTTCTATAATTATAGGTACTATATTATTTATTATTTCAGGTATTGATGATATGGTACTTGGTATTGTTATAATACTAATTTTAAAATTATCAATTGTGATATTTCTCTCTATTGTTAATTTTATATGGTTTAAAATAGTAAAAATTGAAACATATAGTAATATAAATATGTTTTTATTAATAGCTCCAATAATTGGTCCTTTGCTTGCTTTATTTTTCTCAATGAGTGCGCCTGTTGATAATAATTTCAATATTGAAAATATTGTTATAATTTTACCAATTTCAACAATATTTTTACATAGTTTGTATATAAGAAACCACATTATTGAAAAATATGAAAATAATTGGAAAAGGACAAACGGCATATAACAAACGGTAACTGCAAAATGCCCTGTTCGGGCATTTTGGGCTTCGAAAAATTGTAGTCGGCGTAAACGCCTTTGTGCAATTTTCTCTCCGCCATATTTTTTTGCGTCCGTAAAATACTTCGTATTCTCCTTATCAGGCACAAAAAAACGCCAGTTGCCTGAAACGTTAAGTGAAATTGGGGCAGGTTGACAAAATATATAAAATATTATAGTATTTTAACAGTTTGTATTATCGGAGATTAAGTTGGAACACAGAAAACTAACATGGGCAAAAAAAGTACCACGGCATAAAATAAAAAAATTGTATGAGCAGGACGCAAAAGGAATATATGACGAAGAACTCGTTGACGATGTGGGGCTCAGCCTGTATGTACGAGTTGACAGTATGCTGATGGTTACATCTTCAAATCTTGGAAAAGCTGTTTGTATAGAGTGCCGGACGGAAATTCCGCATAATTATAACAGAAATTTTTTATTAAAATGTTCGAAATGTGGTTGGACTATACTATTCGGTGAATTTAATGATTCTTATAAAAAACAGACATTGCATGGATACGGTGCTCTGCCCGAACTTAAAAATTTTTACGAAAAATATCCTTTAGCAAAAACTTACGCGGAAAAAATGTTTTTAATTGACTGGCTTATCCATACTTTTCATGGAAATTTACATGAACGACCATCAAGGCCGACCGCTACAAATGTAATAGAGGGTAGTAATGCTGATGTGGCTAATTTAATTTTTACCTTGGCTTACGGTGAAGGCAGCACGGTAGCGGCAGAAGAATTAGATAAATGGCTTGATAAGCATAAACGCTCAATTCATAAGCATATCGATCCGTCTACAGGTAAAAACAGAGAAATATTAGATTAATACTATGAAAATAACAGAAACAGAGAAAAAATATATTATTATTTTTAATATGTACTGCTATTGTCTCTGTTATAATAATGGGAATAAAGCATGACTTTTAATTTGAATGTATAGTATATTCGGCGGTTCGGGTTCCGCAAAACACCAGTTGCGCTATCGCCCTTTGCAGGGTTTTCTCTTCGTCACATTCCAGCCCACTGCTTATTTGGGTTACAAAATGTTGTCAATCTTAAATATTAGGCGAAATTGGAAAATAAGTGGAAAAAATAATATCAACAACATGGATTATAATAATGTATGTAGAAGAAGTTAGAATAAATGGATAAAGGCTGCTGTACATACGGTATGCAAACCAGCAACAGGCGCAAACGATAACAGCATTAAGTGGTCAGGCAGTTTCCAAACCCAATAAAATTTTCTTAATATCCAGACCGCCCGCATAACCTGTTAAGCTGCCGTCTGCGCCTATAACCCTGTGGCAGGGAATGATAATTACCACAGGGTTTTTGTTATTCGCCATTCCTACAGCGCGGGAAGCTTTTGGATTTCCAATCATTTTTGCCAGTTCTCCGTAACTGCAGGTTTCTCCGTAGGGGATTTTTTGTAAGGTATTCCACACTTTTAATTGAAACTCAGTGCCGTTAAGAGACAGCGGCAGGTTAAAGGTTTTTCGTTTTTTGCTGAAATACTCATCCAGTTGCTGTACTGTTTTTTTAATAAGAGGGGTTTCGTTGGCTGCCGTATTTTTTACGAAATCTTTTCTTGTTTTACAAAAGGAGACTCCGCAAATTGCTTTATCTTCTTCTGTGATAATTAAACCACAGGGGAGTAGAGAGTGTTTGTAAAAAAATCGTACCATGTTTTACTTCGATGTTAAATTAAATACGCCGTCCCAGTTGTCTTTTGGGGGAGTTGCAACAAACTTTTCGCTTCGCTCAAGGTATAATTTGGACGGAGCGTCCTCTTCCCTGACTGAAAGGACTTCCTTAAAACCTTCGGCGGCTTGTTTCCAGTCTCTGTTTTCGAAACTATCCAAAGCTTCGTGGAAAACCTTTACAAGTTTTCTTTCTTCATCAGAGGCGTTTTCGATTGTGTCCAAAATTTCGTGCAGACGGACAGGTTCATTAATACCGACAACCCGTACTCTATCCAGTTTTCTGTAAAGCAGTTTGTCGCCTGTTTCATTTATGGTAGTGCTGGAAGCAAGAATCTGTGTTCCGTATTCTTTGTTTACGCCTTCAAGACGCGCCGAAAGGTTTACGGCATTTCCCATAATCGTATAATTCATTTTATTGGCAGTGCCCATGTTACCCGCAATCATATAGCCGGTATTAATACCAATGCGTGTTAAAATGGGCATAGGAGAAAGTTTTTGCTCCATAATAATTTTGTTTAGTTCTTCCTCCGCCTTCCTCATGTTAATTGCGGAAATACAGGCACGCAGAGCATGATCCTCCAAAACAAGCGGAGCGCCGTAGAAAGCTACAATTGCATCGCCTATGTATTTGTCGATAGTTCCCTTTTCTTCCAGTACAATATCGCTCATAACGCTAAGATAGCGGTTTAATAAACTTACAAGTTCTTCCGGGCTTAGCTGTTCCGATATTGTAGAGAATCCTTTAACATCGGTAAATACAGCGGTCATATAACGGTTGGTTCCGCCCAGCTGCAATCTAGACGGATCTGTAATTATTTCTTTAACAACATCCGGCGAAACATAGGTAGAGAAAGCATTGCGAATAAATTGTTTTTCCTTTTCGGATCCGGCAAATTCAATAATCTCGCGTGTTATAACAGCGGCAATCATTGCAATAACAACGCCTAAAGGTCCCCAATAAACTCCTGTTAAACGGAATAATAAAATTGCGCAGATAAAAATTAAAAATGTTGCGCCCAGTCCCGCTCCTGTGCGTTTAACAGGAGAAAAATTTGCACTAATAATAAAAAATCCGGGAATAAATATCAACATAAAAATAATGCGCCACCAGGAGCCAAGAGGAATAATAAATTTTTCGGAAAGAATGGTATCCAGAACAACGCCGTGAGTCCCTACATTGATATATTTTCCATAAAAAGGGTTTGCTCCATAGTCTGTCGTTCCGGTATCGACCCTGCCTATAATTACAAACTTATCCCGCAATATTTTGTCGTTTTTTGCGGTTAGTTCTGCATGACGATCAAGATTTATTCTTAAAAATTCCAATAGTTGTGTAATATAATAAGCTTCGTCTTCTATATATTCGGCACTGGCAGGATGTTCGGCGCTTAATTCATATACCAGTTCCAGTATTTTTTTATCCGCATCCAGTAAAAGCATTTCGTCTAATAAAGAATGAGCCCGCCCACGGTATTTAAGATATTCATCAAAATAATCGTCGGAGGTGTGTTCCATTGCAAGATTTCTTAATTCATGTACTGCGTCAAAAAGTTCGCGAAGATTTCCAAGCATAATAGGAACACGATTTAATGATGGATCGAACCGGGAAAAAAAGTTAATATCTGCAGAAATCAGGGCATTGCAGTAAAGTTCGATCTCCATTTCTATATCATCCAGCAGAGAAAATTGCGCAAAGGAAATATGCTCGTAACTGTCAACATAATCTTCCTTTGGCCAGTCAAGCAGCATCCTGCCCTTAAAGTCCAGCGGAATTTCAATATCTTTTGTACTGCCGTCGCTGAATTTAGCCTGCTTTATTGTTAACCTTTTTTTTCCAAGTAAAATTTCCGGACTGCCAAGAAAATCAATTAATGGGGCAAAGGAAAGCTGTAAATACCAGTGATCCTGAATATTCTGTGTAAGGTATACACGCCGCCGTACACCGTCAATATCAATTTCTACATTCGTAAAACCTGCGCCCTTTGCGGCATTGGAAAAAGCAGGCAGAGCCGGCAATACATCGATAAAACCCGCACCCCTGTGCGCATTGTCTGCGGCATTAACAGGATATGAAAAGCGTTCCTCCGCAGTGGGACGGCGCTCGGATTGTTCTCCTTCCAAATGGAATTCCTGCAAATTTATGGTAGACCATGCGCGGCCATTAAGCGCAAAAGCCTGCGCAAGATATAGATCGTTGTTACGCGCAACCCCTTTTGCTTTTTCATAAAGGTTTTGGCGTTCATTGTTCAGGATAGTAGAGAAGGAGCCTGCAAAAAAATCAATGTCATTGCGGCTTGATCTCCCGGCACGAATAGCAGAAAATATATCCTGCGCACTGGATTGAATTTCCGAAAAAGAACGGAAAAAGTCATTGCCAAGACCCTGATTTAAATAAAGGCTGTCTACTCCCTGCGGACCATGATCGATGTATTCAATATCGAATATTGCCGCAGAAGAACCGTACTCTTTAAGGCGTAAAAGACCATCCGCAGGGATTGCGCGGGGCCAGGGGTAAACGCCATTGTACGCAATGGCAGGATCGTCAACATCAAGGAAAACTACATTTTCTACACGCTGGCGATTTGCCCTAAAACGCAGAAAGAAATCGTAGAGCCTGTCTTCGGTGGAGCTTAGTATGCCGGAAATGTAAAGAATAGAAAACAGAGAAGCTGCCGCCAAACCTAAAATAGCATTATTTTTTATTTTCATATTTAACATTATAACAGATAATTGGTTAAGAGTAACCCCGTCTAATGGTATGGTAAATATATCGACTTTACTGTATACTATAGCTATAAATATATGAAAACCATTTTTGTAATTGATGACAGCGATACCAATCTCTCTATGGCTGAATCGGCTTTGGAAGACCTGTACAGAGTTATGACTATGCCCTCTGCTGCCAAGATGTTTGAGCTTTTGCACAAAGTTTCCCCGGATTTAATACTTTTAGATATAGAAATGCCGGAAATGGATGGTTTTCAGGCTTTGCAAAAACTCAAAGAAAGCGATCACACCTCTCATATTCCCGTTATGTTTCTTACCGGCCGTAACGATCCCGAGGTAGAGGTAAAAGGGTTTGAGCTGGGCGCGGTGGATTTTGTTACCAAGCCGTTTTCTGCGCCTGTTCTTATAAACCGTATAAAGACCCACCTGGATATTGATGAAATTATTCGTGAACGGACGGCGCAGCTTCATCGCTTGCAGAACAGTATAGTATCGGTTTTAGCAAACATAGTGGAACACAGAGATAAAGGAACAGGCAGCCATATCGAGCGTACATCGGCATATATAAGAATATTAATAAACGAAATGAAAGCGCGGGGAATATATGAAGATGAAATGCATGGCTGGGATGTAGATAAAATAATTTCGTCCGCGCGAATGCACGATTTAGGAAAAATCTCCATTACAGATATTATTATTAATAAACCCGGCAAGTTAACGGAAGAAGAATACGAGGTAATGAAAACACACGCCATAGAAGGCGAAAAAATAATAGACGAAATTATTGCACAAACCGGCGAAGGGGAATTCTTAAGAAACGCCCGTTTATTTGCAGGGTATCATCATGAAAGATGGGATGGAAAGGGATACCCTTACGGACTTGCAGAAAAAGAAATTCCCCTGCAGGGAAGAATAATGGCAATTGTAGATGTTTATGACGCACTGGTTTCTGAGCGTCCATATAAAAAAGCATTTTCAGACGAAGAAGCTGTGCAAATAATTATGCAAAACGCAGGTACTCATTATGATCCGGAGATCGCTGATGTTTTCTTTGAAGTAAAAGATCTTTTTAAAGCGGTTAAAGCGGAGGTATAATGAAATATTTGCTGTTAAAAGCAAAAGAATTACTCGCTAAGTATACACAAGTATTGTTTGTGATAATTGCTTTTGCGTTAATGGTAATTTTTAGCTATTACTTTATGCGCGAAGCCGAGCTTAAACATTTAAGAGAAAATACCCTGGATGCTATTCGTTTTACAGAAGCAAATATAAAAAGCGATATGCTGGAACCGGAAACCCTTTTAGGAGGTATTTCAGAAACTGTCCGCGAAATGATTATTAATGGAGCTGGAAAAAAAGCGGTTAACGACTATTTATTATTTACCAATAGATATGTTGATGATTCTGAAGGAAATATATTAGTTGGTGTAACGGGTTTTTTCGGTGTTTTTGATATTTTTAATAACGATTTATTGATGGGCGAAGAAGCATGGAGTCCGCCGGATCGTTTTGAAGCAGCCAGTTGTCCTTGGTATACAGGAGCAGTTAAAGCTAGCGGCAAAGTTTATACTACAGAACCATATTTTAACGAATTTTCGCGCGAAATTTCTATAACATTGTCCCGTCGTATTTTTGGAAAAGATAACGAACCACTTGGCATTATTTGTGTAAATATAGATATTAATAGAGTAGCGCGTCATGCCTTAAGCGCAAGTTTTTCAGATAACGGTTATGGATTTTTATTATGTCAAAATCAAACTATTATTGCACATCCGAATTTAGAATTACTTGGTAAAACTTACAATGAAATGCGAACAGACATTTCCAGCTTAACTGATGTGTTTAGAGAAGAGGGTGGTATTTCCGAATTTGTTATCAGAGATTACCGGGGAGTCCAGTCTATTGTCTTTGTTAGAGGGCTGGAAAATGGATGGTATATGGGAATGGTCACGCCCAGAGCCAATTATTTTAAAAATATTAATAATCTTCTTGCCATTCTTATTATACTTGGCACAATTTTTGCTATTTTTCTTATTTGGATAATATTGAATGTTTTTACCGACAAAGAAAAAGTTATGGAAAGAATGCAGATTATGTTTAACGAAACACCTTTAGCTGCAACTTTTTTAGATAAAAATTTAAGTGTAATCGATTGTAATCAAAATGCTGTAGAAATGTTCGCTCTATCATCCTTCGATGAATATAAAGACAGATTTTTTGATCTATTGCCGGAGTATCAGCCGGATGGAGAAAAATCCAAAGAAAAATTATTTAAGCTTATTTTTGAAACCCTGGAAAGAGGTGTTACCAGTTTTAATTGGCAGAATCAAAAATTAGATGGAGAAATTATACCTTGTAAAGTTACTCTTGTCCGTACTAAATATAAAAGCGATTATATTATTGTAGTTTATACTCGTGATTTGCGGGAAGAAGTAAAATTGCAAATGGTGTCCGAACAGCAGGTTCGTCTTTTAGATACTGTAAATACTACAGCCGCAATTTTGCTTGCAAGCAACGAATCGGCAGCTTTCGAAGCTTCTTTGTTAAGATGCTTTGATCTTATTGGGCAATGTCTGGATGTCGACCGTGTAGAAATATGGCGTAACGAAGCAATCGACGACGAGCCGCACTTTGTTTTGCGTTACGAATGGTTAAGCAACTACGGTAAAAATCGCCGTCCTATTCCGATAGGGCTTCATTTCCCGTACAGCATGAAAAAAGATTGGGCGCATAAATTCATGAATGGCGAACATATTAACGCGCCTATTGCAATGCTTTCCGAAGAAGATAAATCTTTCCTGGGTTATTACGAGATAAAGTCTATTGTTATGATTCCAATGTTTTTGGAAAATGATTTCTGGGGATTTTTTAGCATTAACGACTGCCGCAAAGAAAGAATATTTTCTGACGAAGAAATAAGTATTTTAACTTCCGCCGGTCTTATGATGAGCAGCGCTATTAACCATAATATGCAGACTGTAAAAATGCGGGAAGCGGAAGAACGAACACGGCTAATGCTTGATGCAGCTCCTATGGCTGCGCTTATTTGGGATAAAAATCTTAAAATTATAGATTGTAATCGTGAAGCATATAAAATGTTTGGGCTGCCAGGCAAACAGGAGTTTATCGATAAATTCGTTATGCTTTCTCCTGAGTATCAATCTGACGGCATTCCGTCCACCGAAAAAAACAACCTGCTTGTAAGAAAAGCTTTTGAAGAAGGCTATTCCCGCTTTGAATGGATGCATCAAAAACCGGATGGAGAACCGATGCCTTCCGATATTATTTGTGTTCGTGTTAAGCACAAAGAAGAATGGACGGTAACAGAATATATCCGGGACTTGCGTGAACAAAAGGCAATAATTGCGGAAATGCGAAAAGCGGAGATTGCCGAAGAAAGCAGCAAGGCAAAGAGCGACTTCCTTGCAAAAATGAGCCATGAAATACGCACCCCAATGAATTCCATTTTGGGCATTGCAGAAATTCAACTGCAGGATGATACGCATCCAAGTATTACCAGAGAAGCATTCGAAAGAATTTCCAACTCCGGCGACCTTTTACTTGGTATTATTAACGATATTTTGGATTTGTCAAAAATAGAAGCCGGCAAACTTGTTTTAATACCTTCCAGATATGAAGTTGCAAGTTTAATTAATGATACTGTTCAGCTTAATATTATGCGTTACGAAAGCAAGCCAATTGAATTTATACTGGATGTAGACGAAAATTTACCGTTAATGTTTATTGGAGATGAACTTAGAATAAAACAAATATTAAACAACCTTCTTTCTAATGCGTTTAAATATACCCAGGAAGGTAAAATTACAATGTCTGTTTATGCAGAATTGGAAGACTCGGAAAACAACTCCAAAAGAATGCTTGTGTTTGCAGTAAAAGATACAGGGCAAGGAATGACCACTGAACAGGTTCGTAAATTAGGTACAGAATATTCTCGTTTTAACATGGAAGCTAACAGAAAAACAGAAGGCACAGGGCTTGGAATGAATATCACAAGAAATCTTGTAGAGCTTATGAGCGGCAATATAGTTATAGAAAGTGTTCCGGGTGCCGGATCCACATTTACTGTTCTATTGCCGCAAGAAGTTGCAAGCGACGAGACTCTTGGCAAAGAATTGGCGGACAATCTTATGCAGCTTAACGCGGATAATTCGCTTAAAACAAGATCGTCGCAAATGAAAAGAGATTTTATGCCTTACGGCAGGGTTCTGGTTGTAGATGATGTAGAAACAAATATTTATGTTGCAAAAGGTTTAATGGCTCCTTATGGACTTTCTATAGAAACCGCAATGAGCGGATTCGAATCGATAGATAAAATAAGAGAAGGAAAAAAATTCGACATTATTTTTATGGATCATATGATGCCAAGAATGGACGGTATTGAAGCTGCAAAAATTATTCGCAGCCTTGGATATACAGGTTCTATTGTAGCGTTAACGGCAAATGCTCTTTCCGGACAGGCGGAAATGTTCCTGGAAAATGGTTTTGACGATTTTATTTCTAAACCAATTGATATTCGTCAGTTAAATATGGTTTTAAATAAACTGGTGCGCGATAAACAACCGGCGGAAATTGTAGAAGCGGCACGCAAGCAAAAAGACACTTTAATCTTTGGCAATGGCGCAAAGAAGCAGGTAGACAGACAGCTTGCGGAAATATTTATTCGGGATGCCCGAAAAGTACTTAAGGTAATGGAAGCAATTTACATGAATAAATGCCGCAGAGCGGACGATTTATCCATATTTATAATTAATGTCCATTCAATGAAAAGCGCTCTTGCAAATGTTGGAGAAAAAAATCTTTCTGACGAAGCCGCTAAGCTGGAGAAGGCAGGACGGGAACAGGATTTAAAAAAGATTTTATCCGAATTGCCGTCGTTTATGGAAATGCTTTACATTGTAATAAGTAAATTCGAAGCAAAAGACGAATTCCCCGTGCAAATAGAAGAAGATGACAAGAAATTTTTACACGAAAAACTTGTTAATATTAAAGAAGCGTGCCAAAACATGGAAAAGAAAACCGCAAAGAAAGAAATTTCTTTAATTAAAGAAAAAAGGTGGCCGTCTGATATTAACGAACAGCTTGGTAAAATATCGGAACATTTACTGCACAGTGATTTTGAAGAAGCCGTAAAAATTATAGAGACATTGCTGGCTTAGATTGCTGGTTTAGTAGATTGATTAAACAGGTCAAGAATATATCTATCCATTAATATATTTTCCATAACAGAGACCGGAGAACGCAAAAGTAAATCATATTCCGCAGTTATGGCAAGGCAGGCATGAGCGCCCAAAGTGGTGTATCGCCGGGCAGCAGCCGAATAATCGTCCTTTGCTTTGGGAGAAGAAAGTCCTATTTTTCTAAGTTCTGCAAAATTACCGGCATCTCCTCTTTCCATTAATATAATGTAATCCCCAAGTTTTCTAAAACACCAAGCAAGACCAGCCAATATACTTTGCCCTGATTGTTTTGCCGCAAGCATAACAGACATGGATTCCAGCGCCCTGGATTTGTCGCCGTTTGCAATACGGGAAAACAGCGTAAAAGCGGACTCCTCCCTGTTATGAGAAAACCATTTTTCTATATCTTCGGCGGTAATAGTATGGTCTTTGCCGTTTTCTGCCTGAATAAAATTAATAAGCCTGGTGCATTCGTTTTTTAAAGCTGCCGTATTATTTTCTACCAGTTCTAAAACAGCAGTTATTGCGTCTTTATCTATATTGCAGCCTGTGCGTTTAAAAAATTGCCGCAGCCATTCGTTTTTTTCTCTTTCAAACATTTCGTAAAAAATCTGGCGGTTATTTGGCGGAACGGTATTATCTAGATTTGCGGCAAGTTTAATCTCGTCCGAAAGCAGTATTAAAGCCGTATTCTCTTCCATATTTTTTATACAGGAGACTAAAAGCTCGACCTCGTCTTTCTTTTTAATAAGTTCGGCATTTTTTACAATAACAATACGGGTATCCGCAAAAAGACAACTATTTTGCAAAGTGTCCGCAATTGTACTTGCAGGTGTTTCGCCCGCATAAAAAACGGTTTCTTCTGTAGAAGTGCCGGAATATTTTTTTCTTACAGAGTCGACAGCATCTTGTTTTTTGCCCAATTCGGGACCAAGGAAAATATAAGAGCTCATTAGTAGTTACGGATAATGCCTGTAAGCCTGCCAACGATCTTAACATCCTGGCTGTAAATAGGTTTGTACGCCGGATTTTCCGACTGAAGCCTTATGCGCGTACTTTCCTTGTAAAACTTTTTAAGCGTGATAGCGTCATCCAGAACGGCAACAGCAATTTCTCCGTTTTTAACGGTACTCTGTTTTTCGATAATGGCAAGATCGCCTTCGAATATTCCGGCTCCTGTCATAGAATCCCCTTTTACTCTAAGAGCAAAATATTTTTTGCCTTTTCTTACAAGGGATTTATGCATGATAATACTGCCATCGAGATTTTCTTCCGAAAGAAGGGGTAATCCCGCCGCTACACTTCCAAGAATTGGTATTCTTACAACTTCGGAGGAATCCGAGTATTTAGAATCTATTACTCCCAATGTCCGCGGTTTATTGCCTGTATGTTTTAGGTAGCCTTTTTTTCTAAGCGCAATAATATGATCGTGAGCACCCTTTACAGACATTTCAAAATGCTCGGCTGTTTCCCTTACTGTTGGCGGATAAGTATTTTTTCTGATAAAATCTGCAATAAAGGTTAGCACTTCTTTTTGCCGGTGTGTTAATTCCTTCATTTTTCATCCTTAATTAACGGTATTTGTAATGTTAAACTTTTTAAGTTTAGCATGGAGGTTGCTTGGATAAATCCCAATAGCCTCTGCTGTCTTAGATATTATACCATTGTTTCTGAATAAATGGAACTCTAAAAACGCTTTTTCGAACATTTCTTTTGCCTCGTTAAAATTCCGTTCCATTATGTTTTCCGGTACGGAAGAATCCGATTTTTTTGATTTTTTCAGCTTTTTATTGAGTAAATTCCTTAGCTCATCGCTTCCTATGCTGTTTCCTTGGTGCATTACCGCAATTCTTTCCGCCAAATTTTTAAGCTCGCGAACATTTCCCGCCCAATCATGAGAGGCAAGTTGTTCCAGTGCACTGGATTCTATAGCAATATCTTTTTTTAGTATTTTTAGAAAATGATATAAAAGCATGGGAATATCTTCCTGCCGTTCTCGAAGCGGCGGTATATGCATTGGAATTACATTCAATCTAAAATAAAGATCCTGCCTGAATTTTCCGTTTTCGCAGGCAATTTCCAAATCCTGATTTGTTGCCGCAATTATGCGCACATCGGTTTCTATGGTTTTTTCGCCGCCTACTCGTTCAATCTTTTGTTCCTGAATAACCCGTAAAACCTTTGCTTGTGCGGACAGGCTCATATCGCCGATTTCGTCTAAAAATAGAGTTCCGCCATTGGCAAGTTCAAAGCGCCCTTTGCGGCTGGAGATTGCATCTGTAAATGCTCCTTTTTCGTGGCCGAATAGCTCGCTTTCTATTAAATTTTCCGGAATTGCCGCACAATTTACATCAATAAAGGGTCCGTCTGTACGCGCTGAGCAAAGATGAATTGCACGGGCTGCCACTTCCTTTCCTACGCCGTTTTCACCTGTAATTAGAATACGGGCATCGCTTTGCGCCGCCTGCTTGATGGTTTCTTTAATGCTTCGTATAGCAGCGCTTGTGCCGATTATATCTTCATTTGCAAAATTGCTTATTTTTTTTAATTTTTTATTTTCTTCTTTTAGTTTTATTATGGTAGTGGCGTTCCTGCAGACTGTAAGAATTTTTTCCAAAGACAGGGGTTTTTCCAAAAAATCAAAAGCGCCAAGTTTAACGGCACGAACAGCCATATCAATATTGGCGTGGCCTGAAATCATTACAATTTCTATTAAAGGCCATTCGTTTTTTATTTTTTCTAAAGCTTCTATGCCGCCAATTTTTGGCAAAAGTACATCTAAAAAAATAAGGTCTATATTTTCGCGGTTAAGAATTTCCATGCCGGCAACGGCATCTTCGGCGGTATAAACTTTGTATTTTTTTTCATCCTCTAAAATGGAAGAAAGAGCTTTTCTAATTCCCGGTTCATCATCTATAATGAGAATTGCAGACATTAGTTACTGTTCTCCATTATTTGATTTTTCTGCCGGCAAATCGATATAAAATGTTGTTCCTGCACCTTCTGCAGAATCAAACCATATAGCGCCGCCATGATCATTTATAATTCGTTCCACAATAGGAAGCCCTAAACCTGTGCCGGATTCTTTTGATGTAAAATATGGAGTAAAAATTCGATGCCGTTCCTGTTCGCTTATGCCATTGCCGGAATCTTTAATACTTATTCTACAATAACTTATTTCCAGTTTTTTTACAAGGTCTGTACGGATATCAATGGAGCCCTGTCCGTTCATGGAGTCTATGGCATTAATAATCAGGTTTGTTAGAATTTGCGATAATCTGTTTTTTTCTATTTTTATAAGCAGCTCTTTTTCCGTGTAATTAATATCGAAATTTACAGACGGGTAAGAAGTTGAATATGAATTTATTACTTCTTCTATGGATTCTCCTAATTTTGCCCAAACCTTAGAAGGTTCCATAGGTTTTGACAATGTCCTAAACTCGTTTAAAAGAATAGCAAGGCTTTCTGTTTCCTGGATAATTGCCAGCACGGAGCATTCCAGAATTTCACCTATGTTTTTAGGATCGTTTTGCCACCTGCGCAAAAGGCGTTCTGCGGAAAGTTTAATAGGGGTAAGCGGGTTTTTTATTTCATGGGCAAGCTGCTGCGCCATGTTTTGCCAGATAGAAATTTTTTCATTTTTTACAAGGGCAGCACGGGTTTTTTCCAAATCCTGCACCATTGCATTAAAAGAACGAATAAGAAGTCCAAGTTCGTCGTTGCGGCGGGATAAAATCTGAATGGAGAAGTCGCCTTCCGCAACTTTTCGTGTAGCCTCTGTCAGCTCTACAATTGGCTGGGTAATGCGCTTTGTAAAAGAAATTGCAATTATAACCGTCATTAGCAATGTAGGAAGAAAGAACACTACATAGTAAAAAATTAGAAGAGAGTGAATGTTTTGCCTTAAAAGATTTATTGTATCAAAGCGCTCTGCTTGATTTTCCAAAGCTGCCAGATCACGGTCAAAATCGCTGCCCAGATTGTAGCTGATTACACGGATAGAATTACCTCTTTGTTTTAGCACATAACGGATTGTTCCGATATCTCGCGGAATTTCCCGCGGCGGAAAACCCGAATCGATAGAAGGGGGAAGCTCCATTCTGAATTGCTCATCGCCCGTAAAAAAAGAATTGTTATCCGCAAATAATTGTATAGATGCAATATGCAGAGGCAGCTTAGAACCTGGTGTAATGCGGCTAAAATCATTTTGTTTTAGGATACTTTCGAATCTTTCCATGTGGAGCGAGTAATTCTCTGCCGCAAAACTGTTTGCCGCTCTTGTAGAAGCAGGAGCGTCCAAATCGTGCCAAAAGCGGACAATTTCATTAAGAGCGGTGCTTGTCATTATGGTAATCGGCGCTATAGAAAAAAATACAATAAGTGTAAAGTAGATTAAAAGACGAGCATTAAACTTGCTTCCGGGACGGCGTAATATTAGATCGATAAACAGGGAAAATATGGAAGCTCCAAGAACAATCAGTAAAACAGCGGGAATCGTAAAAAAAACAATTATACTTAACCGTTCCGGTACTTTGCCGTTCTGTAAAGTATCTACAAAAAAGTTTCTGGAAAAAAGAACTGTAAGAATACAAAGAAGGGCGTAAATAAGGATTAAGAACCTTACTTTTATTATTGAATATTCAGGACGAACCTGGTTAAATATTTTTTTCATTCTTCTTCAAATTTGGATTCAAAAAGTTTTACTACAGTTTCTACGGCAGATACTTCGTCTTCTCCTTCGGCAACAATTTTTAGCTCTGTTCCGTACGCTGCACCCAGGGTAATAATACCCATAATGGATTTTGCATTAATACGATCCTGTCCTTTTTCAATGTAAATATTACATTTAAAATTTTTGGTGGTCTGAACAAGTATAGCCGAAGGCCTTGCGTGAATACCTGCTCTGTTTATTACTTTTACATTTCTTTCTGTCATAGTAATTCCTTATATAACATCTTCCTGCCCAAAAAATACGGAACGGGCAGCGTCGCTTTCTATCCATTTTAGAATATTCTTGTTAAATTCTCTTGCGGCATGGTATCCCATAGATTTTAACCTTTCGTTCATTGCCGCAGTTTCTATAATAATAGGAATATTCCTTCCGGGTTTTACCGGCACTGTCAGCTTGGGAATATTTACCCCCAGCATTTCTATTGTATGATCTTCTGATCCTAGCCGGTCGTAGTTTTTATTGGAATCCCATTCTTCCAGTTCGACTACAAGCTGCACTTCTTTTCTGTCGCGGATTGCCCTTACTCCAAAAAGATGTGTTATATTGATAATTCCCGGTCCGCGAATTTCCATGTGGTGTCCAATTATCCTGTTTGCACCGGCACCCATAAGCGTATTTCCATGAATACAGTTTATCTCTACAACATCGTCTGCGACAAGACGGTGTCCGCGATGTATAAGCTCCAGAGCGGTTTCGCTTTTACCTACACCGGAATCCCCCTGTATTAAAATACCAAGACCGTAAACTTCTACAAGCACGCCGTGGACAATCTGCCGGGGAGAGAAAACCCTGGAAAGAATACGCATAATTCTTGCGGAAAAATCCGCCGACCCAAGATCTGTTTGCAGGATAGGGCACTGGGACTTTTCCGCAATATCCAAAAATTCCTTGTGCGGGGTATTATTATGGGTAAAGATACAGCAGGGCATGGGATAATTAAACATTTCTTCTATAGCGCTGATTTGTCCGTCGTTTTGAAGTTGATGTAAATAAGCGGACTCGCCCTGTCCAAAAAGCTGAATTCTTTGGAAAGCAAATCCTTCGAAAAAGCCCATTATAGCGCCCATTGGTCTATTCAAGTCCGGAATATCGATGGATCTGGAAAGCCCCTTCCTGCCGGCAATACAGCGTAAGTTCAAAGAGTTATGTTCTTTAAGGTCAAGATCTATGAGGTCTAAAACTGTAAATACACGGTCACTCATGGTTTAAGTGTATCGTAAATTAAGGAGGGTTTCAATATCTTGCAATGCCTTTCAGACAAATTCAGTTAATATGTCTTTCTATTCTTCCCAATAACTCTTCTTTTGCTGTCGGCTTACTTATAAAGTCAACAGCTCCCATTTTTTGGGCACGAGCTTTGTCTCCATGTTCATTGGAAGATGTAAAGAAGGCGACAGGCACCGAGTGCAAATTACTTATGGCTTTTATTCTATCGTAGACACCCCAGCCGTCCATATCAGGCATAATTAAATCCAGCAAGATCATGTTGGGAACGAGTCCTCTGTAAAAATGAGTAAGAGCCTCTTTTCCCGATGTAACGGTAACAACTTTATAATTTTTCTCCAGCATAACCCGGGTTATTTCAAGATGTGTTTCGTCATCATCGACAACAAGGACGGTTTTTATTTCATCGCCGGAGGAAACTATAAATTTGCTAATCTCTTCTTTTAGGTCTGCAAAATTATTGTTGTTTTCTACGCTCATTTCATCTACATGTTTTACGGCAGTTTGAATTTCGACCATAGCATTACTTACAATTTCATTCATTCCATTTACAACCTGATGACTAATATCTATAAATGAATTTGTTTTCTTCATAAGCTCTTCGCCCGACTTTGACATATTTGCGGAACCGTTTTTAACCGATGCAGTTATATCTCTTAATCTGTCTATGGAATCAAGGATTTGTTTGCCGCCCGCTTCTTGTTCTTCCATTGCATTGCGGATATTAAGCTCGACCTGAGAAACTGTTTTTATGCCTGAATCTATGGCTTCAAACCGGGTAAGAACATCATTCGATAACATTGTAATACTGTCTATAGACGCTTTTATTTTTTTCAGCATTACCGCCGTGGTTTTTGATTGTTTTCCCGAAGATTCGGCAAGTTT
Organism: Treponema sp.; assembly: GCA_031286205.1. Taxonomy (GTDB): domain Bacteria; phylum Spirochaetota; class Spirochaetia; order Treponematales; family Breznakiellaceae; genus WQXQ01. The sequence goes on along the minus strand of JAITUR010000003.1, from coordinate 1,044 downwards.
ACGGATTTCATCGGCTACAACAGCAAAACCTTTTCCTGCTTCTCCTGCATGAGCCGCTTCAATGGCAGCGTTCATCGAAAGCAGATTTGTCTGGCTTGCAATACTATTCATTACAGAGTTGATTTCCAAAAGCCCCTCTGAATCTTTTGCGATTTCCTGTATTTGCTCTACTACGGTGTTTAATCCGGTTTTGCCGTTTTCTGATACCTCTGTAAGCGTATCTACATTTTTGCTGTTTTCTGCCAGTGTTTTTGTTACGGAACGAATGTTTGCTGTCATTTGCTCGATAGCAGAAGATGATGTATCAACATTGCCGGACTGTTCATCGACCAATTTTGATAATATATCGATACTGGATTTAATATCCTCTACCGCTTTATTTGCTTTATCCGCTTCTTCTTCCTGCGTACCCCCAAGGCTTTTCATGTCTTCGAAATTTTCGGAAATGTTGTCTACAGCTTTGGATGTTTTTTCCATATTTGCGGAAAGCTCAAGACCTGTATTTGCAAGCGCATTAATCTTAAGCTTTATTACTTCCATTATTCCTGTGCCAAGATGCTCGCAGAAGGTATTAACCATTCCTGTAATGGTTCCCACTTCGTCTACCGAACAAATGGTAATGCGTTTGGTTAAATCTTTTTGCTCGGAAGAAAGATTTTCCATTTGATCAATTACGGAAGTAAAAATCCTGACAGTGTTCTTTTTTAAGTTAACACAAAGAATGATAACGCAGATAAAATAGACAGCAACAGGAATTATAAACACCGACCATACCTTCCAGCCCAGCATGTTATCAAGGGCGCCCCCTGCAAGCCTGACACTAAGAAGTGTAATTGAACAGGCAAAGGGAACGGACATAATTGCAACCGCAAGAGGAATAATCATGGCTTTAAGCGCCTGTCTTCCTTCCCGTAGATGCCTCGGATATTCGTGGAAATTAAAATCAAGTAAAGCGGCGGAAACAAGACCGTCGCATACAACATAAATAAAAGTTCCAACCAATATTCCAAATGCCAGAGCCGCAAGATAAAGAGGCGTTTTCAT
>JAITUR010000120.1 GCA_031286205.1 Treponema sp. | reverse complement strand
ACCCACTTTACCCACTGGTTCCAGCCAATGACAGGGACTACCGCAGAAAAGCACGATGCCTTTATATCCCCAACCGGAGACGGCAAAATTATCATGGAGTTTTCCGGCAAGGAGCTTGTGCGCGGCGAATCTGATGCGTCCAGTTTTCCGTCGGGCGGTCTTCGCGCTACATTCGAGGCGCGCGGCTATACAGTTTGGGATATTACTTCGTATGCATTTGTCAAAGATGGAACCTTGTATATCCCCACCGCGTTTTGTTCATACACGGGAGAGGCTCTCGATAAAAAAACTCCCTTGCTGCGGTCTATGGAAGCAATCAAAAAACAAACACTTCGAATCCTTAAACTTTTTGGCGATACAACCGCGCAGCATATAATTACAGGGGTAGGAGCAGAACAGGAATATTTTCTTATAGATAAAGAGCTGTACCTGAAACGGCCGGATTTAATCTACACCGGCAGAACTCTGTTTGGCGCTCGTCCGCCCAAAGGGCAGGAACTGGAAGATCATTACTTTGGCGCAATAAAACCCAGAGTTTCCGCTTTTATGAAAGAGCTGGACGAAAACCTCTGGGAGCTTGGCGTTTACGCAAAAACCAAACACAACGAAACCGCTCCGGCACAACATGAAATTGCGCCGGTTTTTACGACTGCAAATATTGCGGCGGATCATAATCAACTTATTATGGAGCTTCTAAAATGTATTGCCGACAAACACGGCATGACTTGTCTCTTGCACGAAAAACCGTTTGCCGGAGTCAACGGAAGCGGTAAGCACAATAACTGGTCTATCAGCACAGACACCGGATTAAACCTGCTCGAACCCGGCGACACACCTTTCGAAAATGCTCAGTTTCTGTTGTTCCTTGTCGCGGTTATAAAGGCTGTGGACGAGTATCAGGATTTGTTAAGAATTTCCTGCGCAAGCGCGGCTAATGATCATCGCCTTGGCGCAAACGAAGCGCCTCCGGCAATTATATCGATGTTTATCGGCGACGAATTAATGGAAATTCTGGAAGCGATTGAATCCGGCGAAAATTACAAAGGCAAAGCAAAAACGCAAATGGAAATTGGAGCATCTGTATTGCCGCACTTCCCCAAAGATTCGACAGACCGTAACAGGACATCGCCTTTTGCTTTTACCGGTAACAAGTTCGAATTCCGTATGCTTGGATCGGCATTCTCTATAGCAGAACCTAATATTGTACTGAATACAATTACAGCCGAAGTATTAAGTCAGTTTGCGGATATTCTGGAAAAATCCGCTTCCAAAGGAAGCGAAACTTTTAAGGCAGATCTTGCCGCAATTATAAAAAAGACATACTGCGAACACAAAAGGATTATTTTTAACGGCAACAATTATGCCGAAGAATGGGTAATAGAAGCAAAAAAGCGCGGTCTTTCCAACCTTCGCACCACAGTGGATGCATTGCCTCAATTTACTTCAAAGAAAAGCATAGACCTTTTTTCCAAGCATCTCGTTTACACGGAAAATGAAATTCACTCCCGTTTCGAAATTCTAATGGAAGCATACTGCAAAACCATCAACATAGAGGCGCTTACAATGGTAGATTTGGTTAAGGGAATGATTATCCCTGCCTGTGTCAGTTATCAGAATGAGCTTGCAAAACTTCTGGAACGCAAGAAATCCTGCGGCAGTTTTGACACTTCGCTGGAAACCGGTTTGCTTGACAAAGTTTCTAAACTATCCGGCTCTATGCTTAAAAAGCTGGATACTCTAGAGGCGGAACTGTCTCAGGCAAAAAACAAGCCGGATATAAACGAGCTTGCAAGCTTTACCCAAGGCCCAATCCTTTCTACAATGAGCGAATTGCGTACTATTGTTGACGAGCTGGAAACCATGGTATCAAGAAAATACTGGCCATTTCCGGTTTACGGCGAATTGCTGTTCAGTATAATTTAGGCAAAAAGCCACTTGCCATAATCCCCAGAAATCGCTAGACTATAGTTACGATGGCAGTGTTCCCGGGCTGCCCGTATATCATACTGCCGGGTATAATTTAGGGTATTTTCGGAGGAAAGAATGAGTGCCAGTATACGGCTCAAAAGATTTGGATCAAAAAGGCGGCCATATTACCGCATCGTCGTTATCGACAAACAAGCGCCAAGAGATGGTAAAACCATCGAAGAAATCGGCTATTACCACCCCATAGAGGCCGAAGACAAGCAAATTGTCTTTGATGCCGATAAAGCCAAGGCATGGCTTGCCAAGGGCGCAGAGGTGTCCGATACAGTTCGTAAACTTTTTAACAAGAAGAATATTACGGTAAAATAACTTTCCCGCAAGGAAAAATCAATGGAAAAAGATCTAATAGAATATATAGCAAAGTCTCTTGTGGACGATCCGTCCCAGGTGCAGGTTAATGTTATCGACGGGGAAAAGTCCACCCTTTTGGAGCTTCGCGTTGCGAACGGTGATATTGGCAAAGTAATTGGCAAGCACGGCCGTATTGCTAAGTCGATACGGACGGTACTTCAGGCTGCCGGTGCTCGAAGCGGAAAACACACGGTACTCGAAATTCTTGATTGATAAATTTATAATTGGTCAGGTTGGTCCCCCTCATGGGTTAAACGGTTTTGTAAAAGTGCGTTCCATGTCGGGGGAAATTGATCATTTGCTAGAGTTAAAAGAAGTAACCGTGTTAAAGCACGAAAAGGAAAGTCTCCTTAAAATTGATGAAACAAAGCTTGCCCCGCCCGCAGTGCTTATGCGCTTTGCCGGGTATGATAATCCCGAAAAAGCAAAAACTCTTTCCGGGGCTTCTCTTCTGGCGGGACGCGAACAGGCAGCCCCGCTTGGCAAAGACGAGTTTTATATAGAAGATTTAAAGGGGCTGCCGGTTGTTGCTGCAGAAGGCAAAACCAAAGAGATAATCGGGCATATTACGGATATTATCGAGGGCGGGGGCGGAGACCTTGCGGAAATAAAGCTGGAGTCGGGCGGGTTAAAACTGGTTCCTTTCAGGAAAGAGTTTTTCCCAAAAATCAATCCAAAAGAAGGCAAGGCAGCGCTAAAAAATTTATGGATACTGGAATAATAACAGGAAAAAAATATGTT
>JAITUR010000104.1 GCA_031286205.1 Treponema sp. | reverse complement strand
CAAATTCCTTTTCATGCGCCGTGGAGCGGGGTAGTGCCGGAAATTGCAAGCCGAAAACATACAGAATGGATTTATACGGTTGTAAAAGAAGCGCTGGACAAGGCAAATTTACAGGTTAGTAATATCGATGCAGTTGCGGTTACCAGCCGCCCCGGGCTTTTTGGATCCCTTCTTGTCGGATTGAATTTTGCAAAGGCATTTTCCTGGGCGCGTAACATTCCGTTTATTGCTGTGGATCATATGCTGGCGCATTTGTACGCTCCACGGCTGGTATCGAATATTGATAAACCGGATTATCCGTTTTTGGGACTTTTAGTTTCCGGCGGGCACACCCTTATTTGCCGCGCCAATGATTTTGATAATATCGAAGTAATGGGAACCACCATTGACGATGCAGTGGGAGAAGCCTTTGACAAAGTTGCAAAATTTTACGGTTTTGGGTATCCCGGCGGCACTGTTATCGATAAAATGGCGCATAACGGAGACAGCGAAGCATTCAAGTTTACGCTTCCGTCTTTGCACAAGGGGGATCATCGTTACGATGTTTCTTATTCCGGCATTAAAACCGCGGCAACAAGTCAGCTGGAAATGTTTCGTGTTAAAAGCTGGACAACAAACGAAGATATTGCCGCATCTTTTCAGAAAACCGCAATAGATATTTTACTGCGGGCTTTGTTAAATGCCGCCGAAGATACGGGGCTTACTACAGTAGTAGCGGGCGGAGGAGTTGCCGCTAACAGTTATTTACGCGCCCGCCTTGCGGAACAGACACATCTAAATTGCATTTTTCCGCCTTTAGATTTATGCGGCGACAATGGAGCCATGATAGCGGGAATAGGGTATCGCTATTTAAATAGGGGCGAAAAATCTTTGTTGGATATAAGCGCCTTGTCGCGGGTATCAGGTTTTAAAAAGAGGTATCCATGATACAAATACGCAATATTACAAAGCAGTATACCGGTTCTCTGAAAAAAGCAAATAACAATATTTCCATGCAAATTAAAAAAGGGGAAATTCTTTGTATAGCGGGAGAAAATGGAGCAGGAAAAACAACTTTAATGAAAATTCTTATGGGGCTGGAAAAACCAAGTTCAGGAGAAATAATTAAAGACGAAAAAACAACAATAGGCATGGTGCATCAGCATTTTATGCTTTTTCCTGAATACACGGCTGCTCAAAATATCGTAATAAAAAACCCGCCTGTAAAGTTTAAAATATTTTTGGATAATAAAAAAGCAAATACAGAAGCGCAAAAAATAATAGATAAAAATAATTTTTCCATAAACAGTACGCAAAAAGTAAAGGATTTAGCTTTGGGGCAAATGCAGCAAGTGGAAATTTGTCGTGCGCTTTATCAGAATGCGGATTTAATAATTTTGGACGAACCAACGGCGATTTTAACGGATATGGAAACTCAAAGTTTGTTTAAAACCGTTAAAAATCTTGCAAAAGAAGGAAAATCCATTATATTTATAACGCATAAACTTCCCGAGATTTATAATTTTTCCGATAGAGTTGCAATACTTAAAAAAGGGGAATTGATTTGTATCCTGGAAAATAATAAATTAAACGAAAATGAAATTACCCGAATAATGACAGGTTCTGATTTTTCCCCTGTATCCGCCGTGCCCCTTGCGGAAAAAAAATCAACGGAGATTGTCAAAAAAATCCCAATAATAAAATTTGACAATGTTACCGTTAAACGACATAACCAAACTTTGCCCTTGCTGGACAATATTTCTTTTACCGTTCATTCAGGCGAGATTTTGGGTTTTACCGGAACCGGCGGTAATGGGCTTGGCGTAATCGAAGCTGTACTTGGAGGTTTTTTGCATCCTACACAGGGCAAAATCCTGCACAGAGATAAAGATATATCCCGCTTTTCCATTCGCAGACTGCGAAAAAACGGACTTGCCTTTGTTCCCGCAGACAGAAAAAAATATGGAAGCGCGGGTAAATCTACAATCGAAGAAAATATAATAATTAATTGCCGCGATAATTTTTATAAAAACGGCTGGTTAAATAAAAAAGAAGCAAAAGAATTTTCGCAAAAACTTATGCAAGAATACAATATCCAGGGGGAGCCGGGAAAAACCGCCTCTACTTTAAGCGGCGGAAATTTGCAAAAACTTTTATTGGCGCGGGAAATTAACAGTTTAAAAGACTATATTGTATTTTCAGAACCCGCATGGGGTTTGGATATTGCCTCTACAAAGTTTATAATGAGCGAGATTCTTAAATTAAAAGATAAAGGGGCTGCGGTTATTTTAATTTCTACCGATGCCGAAGAAGTATATGCTCTTGCGGACAGGGTAATTGTAATGGAAAAGGGAAGGATTGCAGAAAAATGAAAAAGATTTTATTCGTGCTAAGGGGTTCGTTATCAATTTTGCTTATTCCGCTTATAGCAATTACGGTACTGTTTGTTCTTGTTTTATTTTTAAGCGACGAACCTCTGGAAGCGTTGTATTATTTTTTTATAGGACCATTCCGTAGTATAAACAGTTTTGGAAATATGTTAAACGCAGCAATCCCGCTTATTTTTGGCGGTCTGGGCATATCAATCGCCATGAAGGCGGGGCACTTAAACCTGGGCGGGGAAGGGCAGGTTTATCTTGGGGCTTTTGTTACAACCGCCGTTTGCCTTTCTCTTTCCGGGTTTGGTGCATTTGGAAGTATTATTGCCGTAATTATTGGAATGTCCGCCTCTGCTGCAATGGCGGCGGTCAGCGGTATTTGTAAAGCAAAATGGAATACAACAGAGCTTATTACCTCGTTTTTACTTTCCGCCGCAATTATTTTAATTGTAAACTATCTTGTGTCAGGTCCTTTTTTAGATCCGGATACTTCGCTTATATCGACAAAAAAAATTGCGGAAAATATGAGGCTGCCTTTAATTTTAAAACCTTCCGTTTTAAGCGCAGGTTTATTAATTGCCCTTGCCGCAGGTTTGCTTGTTCATTTTTTTCTTTTACGATCAAAGATTGGTTATGAATTAAGAATGACAGGCAACAATGAACTGTTTGCTCGATATGGCGGAATAAATGTAAAGATCAATACGGTTATATCCCTTGCAATCTCGGGCGGTTTTTACGGTCTTGCAGGTTCTATCGCGGTTTTGGGGACTCATCATGCGGTTATAAAAGAATTTTCTACAGGGCTTGGCTGGAATGCCCTTGCCGTTGCGTTAATTGCAAATTTTTACCCGATTGGAGTAATCCCTGCCGCCGTCTTTTTTGCGTGGATAAGCGCGGGCGCAAGAATTTCCATGCAGAATACCGGGCTTACTTCTGAAGTAGCTTTAATCGTACAGGCGGTTGTTTTTCTTTTGTCCACAAGTCTTTTGTTAAAAAATATCCTGCAAAAAAAAGAAGGAGGCGAATAAATGATACCCCTTCTTAAAAGCACCCTAACCATTATGATACCCATTCTTTTTGCCGCCTCTGCAGGTCTTTTTCCAGCTCTTGCGGGCTCGTTAAACATTGCGCTGGAAGGGCTTTTGTTGATCGGTGCATTTACTTCCTTAGCTGTGTTTTACTTTACCGGCAGTCTGCCTCTTGCAATAATCGCGGCGGCGGCGGCAGGGGCTGCGCTTTCCGCTGTTCATGTGTTTGCCTCTTATAAATTAAAAGCAAATAATATTATCGCAGGTCTTGCGGTTAATCTTTTTTCTGCGGGGCTTTGCGCTGTGTTATCGAATAAAATATTTAATACAAGGGGAGTTGTATCCGCATCATATAAAACCGGATCAGGGCTTGTTTTTGGATTTTTATTATTTTCGGTTTTACTTCTTGCGGTTATTTGGGTAGTTATAAACAAAACCTCGTTTGGTTTTAGGCTGCGCGCCTGCGATAAGAATCAGGAAGCATTGGAATCGCTTGGAATAAAACCGCAGGTGTATCAAATTGTATCGATACTTTTCTCCGGTATTTTGTGCGGAATAGGCGGCTCTTTTTTAAGCCTTAACCTTGGCTCATTTGTTCCGGGAATGTCGGCGGGGAAGGGGTGGATTGCCCTTGTTATAATTTTTCTTGGCAGCCGTAAACCGCAGGGTATACTTCTTGCCGCGTTTGCCTTTGGACTTGCCGAAGCTTTTTCCAATCATGCCCAGGGAATGTGGGAAATTCCCGCGGATTTAATTCTGGCATTTCCGTATTTTTGTACCCTAATAGCGATGATTATTGTATCTATAGCAAGAGGTAAACTTAAAAGCGGATTAATCCGACATCAATAGAAAGAAAAGGAGACGGCGCGTTATTTTTGTTGCCGCATACTCCGGTTCTTAAAAGAAGAGAGAATGATTTTGATGCTACAAGAGCCGCTCCAATGTATCCATTCCAGTGGTCAAAGTTAAAAGAACCGCCTGCAGACGCAGACAGCAGAAAAATCAATCTTCCTCCCATAATACTTAAATTGCGCCAAGGTTCAAACTGGAAAGAAAAAGAACAGGCAGCTTGATTTTCGCCGGTAATTGTACTCGAGGCAAGAGGAAAATAATACCTGTAAATATTTCTAAAGCCAAAAACAGAAATCTGGGGAGGAAGTTTGGAATCTCCCAAAGCGCAGGATGCAAAACCGGAGAAACCAATGCTAAGTTTATAATGAAGAGGGATAGCGGCTTCAATATCTATATAGGCAAGATCGAATAGCGAAATATCATTAGAAAAATTCAGCCGCAGGCTATTTGCCAGCTTAATGCGGATTCCCCGTGTAGGAAAAATATTATAATCAATATTGCTGTAGGTATAGGCCGCGGTTATATCCCCTATTGTGTAAGTGTTATCTTCGTACCAGAACATAAAATATTCCGGCCCCGCTATAAGAGTATTGTTGCGATTTAAATGTACTCCGCCTTTCAGGATAGCGCGTAAGTAAAAAAAATAATCCAGCGAAATATCCTTGCTTGTCATAAAGCCTGCTTCGATTTGTTCTTGATCCCGCACAAGATCCGCCGCTGCCAAAAAATAAAATTCAGGACTTATAGGTTTTAAAAACGAAAGACTGACAGACACTACATCCAAAGCAGAAGCGCCAAGAAGAACAGAAGTACCGTCTTTACCCTGGAACTCAATGCCACCTCTTATTGCGGTTTTGTAGGAAGATATGGAAGAAAAAGTAGAAGTATAGTTAATGCCGCCGCGAAGCAAAATATTATTTTTATTTTCATTATAAAGATCTACTTCCAAAATTGATTCTTCGGCTCTATTGTCTATTCGGATTTGAACATTGCGGTAATTTCCAATTGCATACACACTATCCAAAAACGCCGAAGTATTTTCTTCGTTTAATTCCTTGTCTTTTACAAGCCTGTTAAATTCTTTTTCTATATAGGCGTTATCCCGGTTTAATGCCCCCGCTATAATCATTCGTCGAGGTATAATCGAAGGTAAATCATTGTAATCTGTTTTTTCTATATTAGACCCATGAATTCTTTCGCGAACAGGCAGAAGCAGAGAAAGCAATTTTTCCCGTTCTTCCATAACCGCGGCATAAATTTCTTTTCCTTTGCTAAAGTTTAAGGTAGGAACATCCGTTGTAAGCGGATAAAGAATTACATCCGCATATTCGTGTTGATCACTGGTTGTTCTGCTTAAATAAAGATTTGTTATTAGATCCGGAACATCTATTATATTTGTATTAAACATTGTCAGGGGAGAAAAAAGATCAACCGCAATAACAATATCAAAACCCATCTCCCGGACTATTTGAATTGGAACATTGTTTAAAAGACCTCCGTCGGTATATTTTTGTCCGTCAATTGCAAAGGGTTCAAAAATCCCCGGAATACTCATGCTTGCACGGATTGCTTCGGCAAGATCCCCATAATCCAAAAGTTCGAATTTACCTTCGGGGACTGCCACTGTTCCGGCGCGGAAAGGGATTGGAAGATTATCAAAATTATAATAAGAGGGGATTTTTGCAGTAAGCGATTTTATAAGTTCATAAGCTTTTTGGCCGGAAGAATATCCCATTCCAAAATCAGGAGTTATGTCTGCGGCGGAAATATTAAACCCTAATGCCAGAGGAAGTTCGTCGTGCCGGTTTGTAAAAGGTAAAACAGGATTGTCCTGAAAAAAAGAAGACCAGTCTCTGGATTCCATAACATTCATTATTGTTGCAGGGCTGTAACCGGAAGAATAAAGTCCGCCGACAATCGATCCTACACTTACCCCTACTATCATGTCTACGGGAATTTCCAGTTCTTCTATAAGTTCAAGAATGGCTATGTGGGCAAAACCTCTTGCAGCGCCTCCGCCAAGAACAAGCGCCACCCTTGGTCTTTCGTTATCTGGATACGCTGTCAGGCTTAAAAAGAAAAAAAATATAAATAAGAGTTTACGCATTATATTTTTTGCTGTAATGCCGCCGTCTGTCCCAGTTTAAAAGCCTTTGCATTAGCTTCGATTACAGTTGTATCTTTTTTTGCAAAATTATTTGCAATGGTCTTTTCCAAACTTTGAGCTTTTAGCGGCAGGAAACAGGAAGCGGCGCCTACCATTACAGTATTTACCGCCTTTACAAGCCCCGCTTCTCTGGCAAGCGCCCCTGCTTGAACAAGCCGCCAGTTAGGAAGTTCTTTTATAAGAGAATGAATAAAATCGATCCCGGGATAATTAGGTATATTGATAAGCGGATCGGTATTTGATATTAACATTCCGCCGGGTTTTAGATATTCAACATAACGCAGACTTTCCAGCGGCTCCATAGATATTATAAGATCAGCGCCGCTTTTGGGTACAAGATCGCCCGCGATTTTTTCCGAGGATATCCGCATATGGGATATAACCGCGCCGCCTCTTTGGGCCATGCCGTGTACTTCGCTTTGCCGCACTTCCAGCCCTTCCGAGAGCGCTGCATGGGCAATTATCGAGGCAACAGAAAGTACTCCCTGACCCCCAACACCCGATAAAATTACATCGTATTTCATGTTATTAATATGACAAAATGTATATAAAGTTTCAAGAGTATGTTATAATAAATATATGAAGAATAGATACAAATTATTTATTATTGCTGTTTTTTCGGCAATCTGCTTTTTAAGCGCTAATTGCGGAAGTTCCGGCGCCAAATCCGGTCCTGTTAATATCGATAATTTTACAACCGGCGGGGAGTATTATCAAAGTGCCCGTGCTCCGTCTGCTCCGGCTCCGTTTAGAAATATTACGGCGGCACAGTTGGTTTCCGAAATAAAAATTGGCTGGAATTTGGGCAACACTCTGGATACTCACGATGACGGGCAGGGATGGATGTCGGGCGTTAATATTCAGCGTATGGAAACAAGCTGGGGAAATCCGGTTACAACTCAGGCAAATATCGATACAATAAAAGCTGCGGGTTTTAACGCAATTAGAATTCCTGTTTCCTGGGCAAAGGCAAGCAATAATACTTTAAATATTAGAGAAGACTGGATGGACAGGGTAACAGAAGTTGTTAATTACGCGGTTAACAATGATATGTATATAATTTTAAATACCCACCACGATGAAAGCATTTTTAAATTTACAAGTTCGCAAAGAGATAAGTCGCTTACGGCTTTTCATAAAATATGGTCGCAGATTGCGTATAATTTTAGAAACTACAACGAAAAATTAATATTCGAAGCGTTAAACGAACCCAGAACAAAGGGCAGCGAAGCTGAATGGTCGGGCGGAACTTCTTCCGAACATTTAATCTTAAACGAGTATTATCAATTATTTGTAAATATAGTAAGGGCAAGCGGCGGTAATAACGACAAGCGGAAAATAATGGTTACTACCTATGCGGCATCTGCCGAACAAACCGCCATGAACGCGCTTGTTATTCCAAAAGATACAATAGAAAATAAAATTATTATATCTATACATTCTTACTCGCCTTATAACTTTGCGTTAAATCAGGGAAGCCGCGCTGTAGATAGATGGAGCCGCGACAATTCGAATGATACCTCCGCAATTAACGCGGTTTTTGATCGTGCGGACAATATATTTATAAAAAAAGGTTATCCGGTTATTATGGGCGAATTTGGCGCAGTTCACAGAAACAACGAGCCCGCGAGGGCTGCCTGGGCTGAATATTATGTCAGTTATGCAAAAAGCAAGGGTGTTCCCTGTTTTCTGTGGGATAATGGCGGTATAGAAGGGCGCGGGGAATTGTTTGGTTTTATAAATAGAAGAAATAACACCTTCCCCTTCCCGGATTACCTTGCAGGGCTAATGCGGGGGACTAGATAGGTGTTATGAATCATAACACAAAGCAGCTTAATCTCGGGTTTATGGTTTCTCATGGCGGGTCTAATATGCAGGCTGTTTTGGATGCCATAACAGACGGAAGGTTATCCGCAAAACCTTGCGTGTTAATTTCCAATAATTCAAAATCGCCTGCAATAGAAAAAGCCAAAAATTTTGGAATGCCGTTTTTTCATATCAGTCAAAAAACACATCCCGACATTATAGAGATGGATAAAGAAATTTTAAATACTCTAAAAAAACATTCTGTAGAATATTTGCTGCTGCTTGGTTATATGAAAAAACTTGGCGCAAAAACATTGCAGGAATACAGCGGAAAAATCCTTAATATTCACCCTTCCTTGCTTCCCAAATACGGCGGTACTGGAATGTATGGAAAATATGTACATGAAGCTGTTTTAAATAATAAAGAAAAAACAACAGGGGTAACGATTCATTTGGTGGACGAAGAATATGATACAGGGAAAATAATTAATCAATGTTTTGTAAATGTTTTGGAAAATGACACTGTAGAATCTTTAAGCCAAAGAGTTTTACAAAACGAGCATAATTTTCTTGTAGAAACATTAATAAAAATCTCTAATAACGAAATTATTTTATAGATTATGCTTTTTTACAGACGCTTTTTCCGAATAATTGTGTAAATACATCCTCTGCATTTTCTACAAATTTTACTTTTATATCTTCCCGGATATCTTTGTCAAGCTCGTGCCAATCGGCTTCGTTTTCTGCGGGGAGTAAAACTGTTTCCATTCCGTTTCTGATTGCGGCAAGGAGTTTTTCTTTAAGCCCGCCGATTGGCAAAACTCTTCCGGTAAGAGTAAGTTCGCCTGTCATGGCAATGCATGGTTTGGGCGGTGTTTTGCAAAGAATGGAAAGAAGCGATGATGCTAAAGTAATGCCCGCGGAAGGACCGTCTTTTGGAATTGCGCCCTCCGGTACATGGATATGAAAATCCGACTTTGCAATATCTTTTATTGTAAAATTATATTTACCGCTTATGCTGCGAAGATACGATAACGCAATGCGCGCGCTTTCCTTCATGACATCGCCAAGGTTGCCGGTAATTAAAAGTTCGCCGTTTCCCGCATAACGGATGGTTTCTACAGGCAGAAGAGTGCCGCCATATTCCGTGTATGCAAGCCCGTAAGTTACGCCGATACGGGCTTCTTTGTAAACTAAATCGCGTTTGTATTTTTTCTTGCCAAGAAGTTTTTCTATTTCCGCCGGCGTTACCGTCTTTTTATAAGTAGAAATAGGTTTATCTTTTCCGTAACCTTTATTTACAGCATTACGGGCAATACGCCTTATGCCGCGCGCTGTTTCTCGTTCAAGGCTGCGGACACCGGATTCCATTGTCCAATGACGGATAATACTTTTTATTGCCTCGTCTGTAAATGCAATTTTTGCGCCGGATAATCCGTTATTTTTTAATTCTTTTGGAAGTAAAAATTGTTTTGCTATAGTAAGTTTTTCGTTTTCGCCGTAACCGGGAACCTCTATAACTTCCATGCGGTCAAGAAGGGGATAGGGAATGGTATGCAGAGAGTTTGCAGTGGTAATAAACATAACCCTGGAAAGATCGTATTGAACCTCCATGTAGTGATCCACAAATGTTGAATTTTGTTCGGGATCAAGTACTTCCAAAAGAGCGGAAGCGGGGTCTCCGCGAAAATCGCTGGAAAGTTTATCTATTTCGTCCAATAAAAAAACAGGATTAATAGTTCCCGCCTTTCGCATGGATTGCACTATACGGCCGGGCAATGCGCCTACATAAGTTTTCCTGTGCCCGCGGATTTCCGCTTCGTCGCGCACGCCGCCCAATGATATTCGCACAAAGTTACGCCCCAAAGCGCGGGCAACAGATTTGCCAAGAGATGTCTTTCCCGTTCCCGGCGGCCCTACAAAGCAAAGAATGGGACCTTTTATGGAAAGAGGAACAGGAGTTTGGGGAGCGGGAGAAGACGGATCGACAGTTTCAGGTTGATTCTCCGAAGATTGATTTTCTTGTTCACTGGATAATAATTGCCTTACCGCTATGAATTCAATAATACGATCTTTTGCCTTTTTCATTCCAAAATGATCTTCGTCCAGAATATTTTCCGCATCCGTTAAATCGCCTGAATCAATCGAATATGTACTCCAGGGTAAATCCGCTATCCA
>JAITUR010000067.1 GCA_031286205.1 Treponema sp. | reverse complement strand
GCCCCAGCTCCAATAAATGGCTCGTAGTAGGTATAATTACTTATATTTTTGGGAAGATTTTTTTTTATTTCCGCCAATAATTGCCTCTTACCCCCTGCCCATTTCAGATATGGCTTAATAAGAGGATCATTCTTTACCATAAAATCATCATATACCAATATGTTTAAATTTCATAGCACGAATAAACTTGAAATTTTCGGAAAAATCTTTTATAATGTAGCTATGAAAACCATATTTGTTGTTGATGACAGCGATACTAATCTTGTAATGGCAGAAGAGGCTTTGGAGGATCATTTTCGGATAATGACATTGCCATCTGCAGATAAGATGTTTACAATGCTGGAAAAAATTACTCCGGATTTAATCTTGTTAGATATAGAAATGCCAATAATGAACGGGTTTGATGCCCTGAATAAATTAAAAGTTAATGCTTCCTGGGCTGGTATTCCTGTTATTTTCTTAACGGGCACTGTAAATGAAAATTTTCAGGAACAAAGTTCCAAATTAGGCGCTGTTGGTCTTATTACAAAACCGTTCTCCCAAACTGCTCTGCTAAATTATATTAATAAGCATATTTAATCAGAAAAAAACTGGAAAAATTTAAATAAAATTATTCCCATTATTGTTTATCCAGCTTATGTTTAATTAAATGGAGATTATAATGCGAAAATTTAAGTGTTCTATTTGCGGATATATTTATGACGAATCCAAGGGGATTCCCGAAAAAGGTATTCCCCCCGGCACAAAGTGGGAGAATCTGCCCGACGATTTTATCTGTCCGGTATGTTCCGCCCCAAGGTCCGTATTCAAACAGGAAGAAACACCGGCAGCACAAACTTCCAATGCAAACAGCGGAAATAACCAACATCAAGGGTTTAAAAATCACGATCCAGAAAACCTTTTGGAATTGTCTGCCGAAGAAATCTCGGCAATATGTTCCAGTCTTGCCAAAGGCTGTGAAAAACAGCGGCTTAACCCTGAGATGGAAGCATTCATAAAAATTGCCGATTATTTTAAATCAAAAGCGGCGGAAAATTTTGCTTATGGCGAAAAAGATGTTTCACTTAATGATGCAGCAGAAATGCTTGATTATGATTTAACCAAAGGGTACGCCGCAGCTAACGAGGCGGCAAAAGCCAATTCGCTTCAGGGAAGCGCAGACAGAGGTGCCTTGCGATCACTGGTTTGGAGCGAAAAAGTCAGCGCAATGGGAAAGGCATTACTGGAGCGTTTTGAAAAAGAAGGCGAAGCTATGCTTGCAAATACCAAAATATTCGTCTGCGATATTTGCGGGTTTATTTATCTTGGCGATATACCGCCGGATATATGCCCTGTTTGTAAAGTGCCAAAACACAAACTATTACAGATAGAAAGGAGATTATCATGAAATTATGCTTCATGTTCGATATTAAATTGGAGGTTAATTATGCCGGCATTTAGAAATATAAGACTTTGCGATAAAGATTGTATGTGCCTCTATGTTTGTCCTACCGGTGCAACAAATACAGAAAATAGTATTATTGATGTTACCAAGTGCATACCCGGCTGTATGGAATGTGTAAACGCCTGCCCATCGGGGGCTATCTCAATGCTCCCCGATAAATATCCGCCGCAACAGCCAAAAACAAAGGCGGTTATTGCAACTCAGCGCGCATTAGGACAAAGCAAAGTAATGCAGGAAGCTATCGCCGATGCTGTTGCCGCTTCGACAAATAGTGCAATAACAAGGCAGTTCGCAGAGGCAATGGCAAAATCCAACCGCCGAATGGCAGAGGATATTCTGCGCGAATCAGGATATATGCTGCCACAAAGTAAAAAAGTGCGTAAACTTCTGGAAACAATGCTAAAAAATTCTGATTCTGATCCGGCTTTTCCATTAGCTGAAGTGGAATTATTAATTAATCGGCTGGCTGTTTCTTAACCCTTTTTTCACTTTTTTCTTGTAAATTTAGACAAACTGTGTTAAATTTTTACAAAGGAAAGAAAAAATGGCGGAAGCAATTACAGAAACTAGAGTTGTAGAAGTCAGCCCCAGAGTATTAGAAATATTTCGCAAGGAAGCGCAAAGGGCTGTAGTTACTCTTAGGGAAACAGCCGCAAACGGCGATATAAAACTGTTTACGATTACTGTTCATTCCATGAAATCCGCGTTTTCCAATGTAAACGAAAAAGAAAGAGCAGAGGCAGCCGGCGCGCTAGAGGATGCGGGACGCAAAGGAGATTTAGATTTTATCTCTGCCAATGCGGAAAACTTTATTAAATCTCTGGAAGAATATTTTAAATAGTTATTACACATCCAGGTTCTTTACCAACAGCGCGTTTTCTTCGATAAACTCGCGGCGGGGCTGGACAACCTCGCCCATAAGTGTAGTAAAAATACGCTCTGCTTCGACAGAATCGTCAAGATGTACCTGCACGATGTTGCGTTTTCCGGCATCCATTGTGGTGTCGCACAATTCGTCTGCATCCATTTCGCCCAGTCCCTTAAAACGGACAATTTTTAATTTTTCCGGGTCTTTGCCGGACTCGGAAACAAGGCGGTCTTTTTCCGCATCATCATAAGCATAGAAAAATTTACGGTCGTAGCTTACTTTGTACAAAGGCGGCATGGCAAGATACACATGGCCGTTTTCTACCAGCGGTGTCATATATCGGTAAAAAAAAGTAAGCAGCAATGTACGAATATGAGAACCGTCAACATCGGCATCTGCCATAATAATTATTTTATGATAACGAATTTTTGAAACATCAAACGAATTGCCGCAGCCGGCTCCAATGCTTGCAATTATTGGCTGGAGTTTTTCGTTGGTTATAACTTTTTCTATCCGCTGTTTTTCTACATTTAACATTTTGCCGAACAAAGAAAGAATTGCCTGATAACGGCGGTCTCTTCCCTGCTTGGCTGAACCGCCTGCCGAATCGCCTTCTACAATAAACAGCTCGCACTTGGCAGGGTCTTTCTCCGAGCAGTCGGCAAGTTTTCCCGGTAAGCCGGCGGAGTCCATTGCGTTCTTGCGGCGGGTTGCATCTCTTGCCTGGCGGGCGGCAATACGCGCCTTTGCAGCTAACACGGATTTTTCCAGTATATTGTTAATTACATCGGGGTGTTTATCAAAATAAAGTTCCAGCTGTTCGTTTATAAAAGACTCGACAATACCTTTTACTTCGGAGTTGCCTAATTTGCCCTTGGTTTGTCCTTCGAACTGCGGGTTAGGTACTTTTACGGAAAGAACCGCTGTTAAACCTTCGCGCACATCGTCTCCAGAAAGAGATTCTTCCAGCTTCTTGCTGTGTTTTGATTTTTTAAGATATTCATTCAGCGTACGGGTAAGCGCGGATTTAAAACCAACAAGATGAGTACCGCCCTCTCGCGTATTTATATCGTTTACAAATGTGTACATTATTTCGTTGTAGCCGTCATTGTATTGAATTGCACATTCGATTTCGATTTGACCGCCCGTTCCGTCATCGCGGCCGCCCTCGATATAGACCGGTTCTTTGTACAACACGGTTTTATTTTCGTTAAGATAATCGACAAAACTTTTTACACCGCCCTCGAACATAAAATCGTGGACTTTTGGCGTAGAAAGCCGTTCATCGCGGATAGTAATTTTTAAGCCTTTGTTAAGAAAGGCAAGCTCGCGCAAACGGTTTGTAAGGGCATCAAAATTGTGGGTGGTTGTTTCAAAAACCGTATTGTCAGCTTTCCAGCGGATTACCGTACCGGCGCGGCTTGGCGAATATGAATAAGGCAAACCCGTTGGCTGAATTTCTTTTGCGGGTCCTTCGGCAATACCTGCTTTGTAACGCTGAGCGTGGACTTTACCGTCGATGTGGACAAAAGCCTCGCACCACTCGGAAAGGGCGTTTACCACGGCAACCCCAACCCCATGAAGCCCGCCGGAAACCTTGTACGATTTTTTATCAAACTTGCCGCCTGCATGAAGGCGCGTCATGACCAATTCCAGGGCGCTTACGCCCTCGCTGGGGTGAATATCCACGGGAATACCGCGGCCATTATCTTCGACCCTGACTATATCATTGGGCTCCAGAACCACCAAAATATTGGTACAAAAGCCCTGCATTGCCTCGTCTACGGCATTATCGACCACTTCAAAAACCAGATGATGAAGCCCGTCTATCCCCGTTGTCCCGATATACATACCCGGGCGTTTACGGACAGCTTCCAGACCCTTTAAAACGGTAATATTTTGCGCATTATAATTGTTTTGCATATCAATATTGTAGCAAAAATGGGGAAAAAGGTATAGCTGTTTTCACCGCTTGTTTTGACGCTTTCGCTTCTTTCTTTCGTACCATATGCAGTAAAACCTTATTTTAATTTATGAGGGGAAGCATGTATTCGTCCTTTGCTAAGTTTTTCTGTTAATGTTTTTAACATAGAATTACACTGCTCCCCCTAGCTCCATCTGACCACTAAAACATTCCACTACAATTTTACTATATCGACAATTGTTTTAGTGGTCATATTACGCTACCCCCACTCGAGGTATTGTTGTTTTAATGTCTATCTACTACCATCACTCATGTTTATTATCTACCTCTTTCTAAAACTTTTCCGTATTTGCACATTCTTTATTTCCCTGCGTTACAAAACTTTCCCTAAAATTGCTCTCCTTTGGCTCGAAGTTAACTATTGTCGCAGATACTTCAGAGAACATGATATTCGTTATCCTTTCAAACCTCATGAAAAACACATAATCGCAGAGCTTTTTAGAAATACTAAAAATCCTGACCGCTTCTTTTCCCTTGTTTCTCCCAGAACAATTCTATCTGCATGGAAAAATTATCTTGCCAAATATTGGGCTGGTTTTCAAAAAAACCGCAAAAAAGGAAGACCGCCGGTTTCAGAAAAAGATAAACAATTAATCCTTAAACTAAAACAGGATAACTTTCTTTGGGGTGCAAGGCGTATCAGGGACGAACTAAAAAAGCTGTCTATAAAATTATCTCATGAAACTATAAGCAAAATACTCCGCTGTTTTAGAAAGACCGGAGACATTAAACCTACCCTTTCATGGAAACGGTTTTTGGGCTCCCACTGGAAAAGCCTTTTTTCCTGTGATTTCTTTACTGTAGATACCTTTGGGTTTATTCGT
>JAITUR010000016.1 GCA_031286205.1 Treponema sp. | reverse complement strand
ACCCCAGTCGGCTTCGCCTTTGTGGGGTTTTCTCTCCGCCACATTCCAGCCCACCAAAAACCTGCGGTTTTTCTTATAAGGTGGGCTGGAACGTCACTTACCTAGAACGTTAAATGACATACGCAAAATAATTTAAAAAAATTATTACATTAATAAAAGATAACCACCTGCTAACCAGGTGGCCTTCCACAATAGGCTATGCCTGCAAAATTCTTCAAAAATTGCGTTGGCGTTAGCAATAAAATCGACTACAACCAATAAAAGTGGTGGTAGTCGATTTTAAGCAATTTTTTATTATTTTGAAGTTATTGACAAGTTTAAAAAAATTGGATATATTTTATTGAGAGGTATGAAATTATGAAGAAAATTTATTTTATATCTATGTTTTTTTTTCTCGTTTTCTCATTAGTCACATGTGATTTAGATTATTCTAGTTATACATCAGGAAAAAAAATATATTCGGGAAGCTATGGCTATAATGTTGCATATAGAATAGATGGGAATACAGTCTATTCAGGAAGTTATGGCTATAACATTGCATATAGAATAGATGGGAATACAGTCTATTCAGGAAGTTATGGTTATAACGTTGCATATAGAATAGATGGAAAAAATATTTATTCGGGAAGCTATGGCTATAATGTTGCATATAGAATAGATAAAAAAAATATTTATTCAGGAAATTATGGTTATAATATTGCATATAGGATTGAATGAAATATTATAAAAAATATAATGAACAACAATAAAATTTATACTATTTAAATATTATAAATAAATATTTCTTAACCATAACTCCTCTTCATTTTTTCATATTCTTCTTTGGAGAATAGGGGTATGGTAAGTTGTTTTTCGATATTTGGAGAGATAATTCCCTTCATAAGATATTGTGCGGCGCCCGTTCTTACAAGTGCCAGATATTTAGTGGTTTTTTCGCTTAATTTAGGTATTGCAAAGACCTCGCCCTGGGGGCAAAGGATTGATATAAATTTATCTTTATACAAATCTCTAAATTGTTTAACAATGGCTTCGTATTCTCCTTTTGTAGTAGAAAATGTGCCGGCGGAAATAATAACATGTTTTTGATCCGGCTTTGACTTTATGCCTACAAAGGCTTTCATTATAGACGGCGATCCGTAATAGTACAGAGGGAAGCTCCAGATTATCAAGTCTGCATCATGGAACTTTTGGTAAATATTTCTCATTCCTTTTATATTGTCGCACTTTCCGGAAGATGACTGCCAACAGGCATTACAGCCCTTGCATGGTTCTATACATTCTCTATCAATATTTAAATCTTCGTCCTTTTTAGCTTTTGTGGCTATATACATTCCCTGCATAAAAGCCTCTGTGAGTTTTAAAGTGCTGTTATCGATATCCGTGCGCAGACGACGATCTGCTAAAATCAATATTTTCACTGTTACTGTCTTACAAGCTAAATACCATAACTACATCGGTTCCGCTGTCGTTTTTAGAGTGAAGCTCCAGCTTTCCGTCCGAAAGTCCCCATTTATAAGTATTCTGAATATATACAAAAAATTCATGCTCTCTTAATCTTTCGGGATGATATATCGGAGCCATCAATGTTGAGCGGACAGTTTCTATTTTTACGGATGTAATATCCTCTGCAGAAGAAGTATATGGAGCGCTATAGCGGTTTGGCGCACCTACGCCGCTTATATTCTCAGTATCAATTTTAATGGTAAATATTTCT
Source organism: Treponema sp. (assembly GCA_031286205.1). Lineage (GTDB taxonomy): Bacteria > Spirochaetota > Spirochaetia > Treponematales > Breznakiellaceae > WQXQ01. Next base: position 7,703 of record JAITUR010000016.1, on the reverse strand, counting down.
CCGAATCCGTCGCGAACCAAAGTTTTTCTGTTAAATTCGGTGTTTCTGTTATTAACACGGACTTCTACTAACTTCCAATCTTTTCCAATTGCATCGGAAATATCCGTAAGATTATTTGTGCTTTTACAGCCTAATACAAAAGCAGCAATTAACGCAAATGTAAAAAATAACTTCTTCATGTTTTCTCCTTTTATTAATCTTCTTCAAAGGGAAGCTGCTCTTCTTTTTCTGCGGCTTCTTCCTCTCCCGTATTCTCGCTTTCCAGAGAGCTTTCTTCCTTAACTATCCTGTCTAATCCTATTACAAAATCCGGTTTGTCGATACTAAGCAGGCGGACACCCTGCGCCGATCTGCCCATTACACGAACTTCTTTTACTTTAATTTTGATAGATTTGCCCTGGCTTGTTATACACATAATATCGTCATCGTCCAGAACACTTACACAGCCGATAATTTCTCCGGTTTTTTCGGTTACCGTATAAATCTTCTGGCCGCCGGTTCCTCGTCCGTGAGGAGTAAATTCGCTAAAGTCAACGCGTTTACCGTAGCCGTATTCGGAGAGTATCAACATTCTTTCTACTTTTTTGCTTCCGGAACCGGCTCTTAATACTCCGGCAAGCTCGTCGCTCTTGGACAGCTTCATTCCGGTTATGCCGCGCGAAGACCTTCCCATAGCACGGACATTTTCCTCGTGGGTACGCAGCGCCTGCCCCCTGCGGGAAATTAATACAACCTCGTCCTTGCCCATAGTTAAAAGCGCGCTTACAAGTTTGTCTCCTTCGTCCAAATTGATTGCAACAATGCCCCTTGTTTTAGCGTTTACAAACTCGCTTGTTTTTACTTTTTTAACAACTGCACGGGCAGTTCCCATAAACAGATATTCCGAATCGCTAAAATCTTTAAGCGAAACTACCGCTGTAATATCCTCGTTAGGCGAAACTGTAAGCAGGCTCTTGATATGCGAGCCCTTGCTGGTTCGGCTGCCTTCGGGCAATTCGTGTACCTTCATCCAATATGCTTTGCCGGCATTTGTTATAAACATAATATACTCATGTGTTGATGCGACAAATATTTGATCGACAAAGTCATCTTCCGACAGTTTAGCGCTCTGCATTCCCTTTCCGCCGCGGCCCTGATTTTTATAAGCAGAAACAGGAACTCGTTTTACATAGCCAAGATTGGAAATAAGTATCATCATTTCTTCTTTTTTAATTAAGTCTTCTATGTTGATATTTTCCACTTCGCCGGCGACAATTTCTGTACGGCGGATATCGGAATATTTTTCGGATATTTCTTTTGTTTCGCTCTTAATAACTCCGCGGAGTTTTTTATCGTCAGCTAACAAAGATTTATAATAATCTATCTGGATTTTTAATTCCGCAAGCTCTTTTTCGATTTTTTCGATTTCCAGGCTGGTTAACCGTCCAAGGCGCATTTCTACAATTGCTTCGGATTGTACTTCGGAAAGTGTAAAGCGGTCCTGAAGTTTAAGGCGTGCTGTTGCTACATCGCGGCTTTTTTTAATTATAGCGATAACTTCATCTATATTGGCAAGGGCTATAACCAAGCCTTCCAAAATATGGGCTCTTTCCTGCGCTTTTCGTAAATCGTATTGGGTACGACGGGTTACTACTTCTACACGATGCTCGACAAAATAATAAACCAATTCCCGCAGAGTAAGCAGCTGAGGTCTGCCGCCGACTAAAGCAAGATTTATTATTCCAAAAGATGTTTGCAGTTGTGTGTTGGAAAAAAGCTGATTAAGCACAACTTTGACAATAGCGCTTTTTTTCAGTTCGATAACTATACGAATTCCATCGCGGTCGGATTCGTCATTGGCATTTGCTATACCGTCGATTACTTTATCGCGCATTAGCTGCCCGATTTTTTCCAATAACAATGCCTTATTTACATTGTACGGAATTTCCGTAAAGATGATTTTTTCTTTTCCCTGTTTTGTTGTTTCTATATTGAATTTACCGCGAATCATTAGTTTGCCGCGGCCTGTCCGATATGCCTCTTTTATACCTTTGCGCCCAAAAATTTGACCCCCGGTGGGAAAATCCGGTCCTTGAACAAACTTCATAAGGTCGTCGTTGGCGGCTTCCGGGTTATCAATAAAAAAGCAGATTGCTTCGCAAATTTCGCCTAAATTGTGCGGGGCCATGTTGGTCGTCATACCAACGGCAATTCCAGAGGAGCCGTTAATAAGCAGGCTGGGAATACTGGAAGGCAGAACAGTCGGCTCTACGAAAGATTCATCGTAATTGGGCACAAAATTGACGGTTTCCTTTTGGAGATCGTCCAGCATTTCGTCGCCGATTTTAGAGATTTTTGCCTCTGTGTAGCGCATGGCTGCCGGCGGATCATCGTCTATAGAGCCGAAATTTCCCTGCCCCTTAATAAGCGGGTAGCGGAGGGAGAAATCCTGCGCCATTCGTACAAGGGCGTCATAAAGCGACTGATCGCCGTGGGGGTGGTATTTACCCATTGTTTCGCCGACAATAAGGGCGCTCTTTTTTGTACCCCCGCCGGGCCGCAGACCCAGGGTATCCATAGCATAGAGCAGGCGTCTATGGACAGGTTTAAGACCGTCGCGGACATCGGGCAATGCCCGGCTTACGATAACGGACATCGCATAATTGAGGTATGCTGTTTTTACTTCGTCTTCTATTGCTATCGGGATAACCTTGCCGGTAGGCAGTTCTCCTGTAGTATCAGTTTTTTCTGTTTTTGCCATTGTTAAATTATATCATTTTTTTTTATGCTCGGCAATTAGTCCCGCTTGGAAAGCGTAAGAGAAATGCCCGTTATATCCAATTCCGGAAAACGGATACGAAAATCGTTAAGAAATTTACTTTGTTTTATCTGAAGTATTTGTTTCCAGCCGGGATGATCCAACTCTATAATTATTATACCTTTTTCCAGGTCTTTAATACGAGAATGGGCAGCTGCATGAGCTATACCGTTTTTTTCGGTAATATCGATCCACGAGTCAAAGAGTTTAGAATACCCCTGCGCTTTTTCTATAAATTGTTTATCAAAAAGCATCGAAAGGACTTCGCCCGCTGTTTTCATTGTTTAATCATACCGCTGCATACTTTATAAATCAATGTGTCTTCTTTGCAGTAATTTTGATACGGTTCGTCGGGCAGGAATGTGTAAAAAGCTTGATCATAAGCGGGCAAAACCGTTAAAAAACGGCGGCGTTTTTCGCTGTCCATTTCCAGAAGAACATCGTCCAATAATAAAACAGGAAGCTGCGCCGTTACCTGAGAAAACCTCTCGGCCTGAGCTGTACGCAAAAGCAGCGCCAATAGCCGCCTTTGTCCTGTGGAAGCTTTTACGGAAAACTCCTGACTATTGGCATCTTCAAATATATATTGATCCCGATGCGGACCGGAAAGCGTAAAACCCGCCGTCATGTCGGCGCTGCGGCGTTTATGCAAAGCTGCAAACGCGTTATCGGTTGTAAAACAATCTGTTGTTTTATTGCCCGTTTTCCAAGAGTTAACATATTTTACTTTTATTTGATCTATTTTAGCAACTTCTTTGTAAAGCGGGGTAAAGACAGCGGAAAAATCATGGGCTGCTGTTTCGCGTTTTTCCATTATTTTATTTCCGTATTCGGCAAGCTGAGGATCCAGCGCATCTAAAATTTTTTCTGTGTTGCTTTTATCCGCTTCTCTCTGAGAATATTCACGCAGAACAGTGTTACGCGATTTTAGTACGCGGCGGTAACGGCGCAGATCTTCCAAATAAACAGGATCGTAAAGACTTAATGTTTGATCAAAAAACCAGCGGCGGCGTTCGGGGGGACCGCTGACAAATTCCATATCTTCGTGGCAAAAAACAATTGTCGGGGCAATGGAAAGCAAATCTTTGCGGTCTTCTGCAATTTTTCCATTAATGGATATATGTTTTTTTCCTTTTTCGGATTTTATAAATATTTCGTCGTTTACCGATTGAGTTATCTTTACTGCAGCAGAAAAATCAATTTTTCCGTTAAACGCAATTTCATAGTCACGAAATGTACGAAAAGAAGATGCATAAGCGCAAAAATACAAAGCTTCCAAAAAATTGGTTTTTCCCTGTCCATTTTCTCCCACCAGAAACACATTTTTGGAACCTGTAAAAACCTCGGTATTTGCAAGATTGCGAAAATACGATGTCCGCAGAGAAGAAAACAACATGAATGCCCTGTTTTATGACTGCATCGGCATTACAATATGAAAATAGTCCTTTTGCGGGCTGGGCTCTATCATTATTGCCTTTTTTGATTCATTAAAAAAACGAATTCTTATTTCATCTTCCGACATTACTTTAAAAGGATCTTCTATATACATATAATTAAGCGCAAGTGTTAATTCGTCTCCATCGTATTTACATGGAATTTCATCTTCGGAGGATCCAATATCGCTTTCTTCCGAATAAACAGTTAATCTGCCCGGATATATTCCCAAGAAAATTCTATGGGATTTTTTTTCTACCATAAGCGAAACACGGCGAAGAGCGTTTAACATTTCTTCTCTTTTTATAACCAAAGAATTATCCTGATTTTCCGGTATTACTTTTTTATAGTTGGGGAAATTACCCTCTATAAGTAAAGAGGAAAATTGATACGATGCAAAGTTAATAAATATCATATTATTATTAACAGAAATATTTATTAAACCTTCTTCGCCTGATTTTTTAATAATAGTAGTTAAAATTTTTGGAGGAATAATAACTCCGGTAAAATCGTTTATTTTATTTCCTACTATTTTTTGTGCGTAAGATAATCTTCTTCCGTCTGTTGCTACCATTATTAATTTATCTTCGCTTTTTTCGAAAAATACACCGTTCATAAAATATCTGGTTTCGTCGTCGGAGACTGCAAATACAGTTTGAATTATCATTTCTTTAAAATCTTTAATTGGCATTTCAAAAAAAGGAGATGATGAAACAGGAAATTCAGGAAATTTCTCAGATGCCATACTTTTAAGTTTATATTCCGGTTTTTTTTGGTTTATAGGTTTAATAATAACAGTAGTATCTTTTAAAGAAAATTCAATTTCGTCGTTGGAAAATGTTCCAATTATTCCAAAAAATTTATCGCCATAAACTGTAGTAGAACCTTCTTCTATTACATTAACAGGAACTTCTGTCTGAAAATTAACTTTCATATCTTTTGCTTTAATAATTAATTTATTATTTTTTGCTTCAAGATAAATATTAGAGAGTATTAATATAGCATTTTTAGACGCTATTATTTCCTGAGCTATGGACACTTCTTTAAGAAGTACCTCTTTATTGCATGTAAATTTCATTTTTTCTTCCTCCTATTTATATTAAGTATATATATATTAATAATAGTAATAATAAGCAGCCAAAATTGTGTAAAACACATATAATTCTATATGTTATAAAGAATTATCGTTTCCACAATATATGGATAATTATGCCTTTTTTTCCACATTATCCACAAGCTCTAACTTATACACAATATATTAACATGTTTTTCAATGTTTTGCACTAAAATCTTTAATCTGCATTTTTATGCTGTCTATGGTCGATTCCAGGGTAGGATCCGTAAGAAGTTTACCCCGGATTTTTTCTATAGAGTGCATAACTGTAGTATGATCTTTACCTCCAAAATCCTGTCCTATTTCTGTTGTAGAATAGTCTGTCATTTCCCTTGCTATATACATAGCAAGCTGCCGGGCAAAAACAATATTACCCGTCCTTTTTTTACCTTTTAAATCATTGGGAGTAAGCCCGCCAAAGTAGTCTGCAACAACTCTAATTATAACATCATTTGTAAGATTTGCTTGCTTGGGAGCATAAAAAATATTCTTTAATTTTTGCTGTGCAATTTCTATAGTTAGGGGTTTTTTCATTATTTCCGTATATGCAATAAGGGTGTTTAGAGCACCTATTAAATCTCTGACATTGGATGAAATATTTTTGGCAATAAGGTCGATAACTTCCCCCGGAATTTCCGCTTTTCTGCTTTCGGCTGTCGCACGAAGTATGGCGCATCTTTCTTCGTAGCGGGGCGGTTGAAGATCTACCTGAAGGCATTGTTCAAAGCGCGACCGCAGCCGTTCGTCCAGTTTTTTCATTTCCGAGGGCGGACGATCGCAGGTAAATATCAGATGTTTTTTAGAGCTTAATAAATGATTAAAAGTGTGGAACAACTCTTCCTGAACACGCTCTTTGCTTTGGAAAAATTGAATATCGTCGATTAAAAGAACATCTGTGTCGCGGAATTTATTCTTAAAAGCGCTCATTTTATTGTCCATAACTGCTTGTACATATTCGTTTAAAAAGTTCTCGGAAGTTGTATAAATTACCTTGTTGTCCGAATTTTCGTGGATACTATTGCCAATCGCCTGCATAAGATGGGTTTTTCCAAGCCCGACCCCGCCGTAAATAAGGAAAGGGTTGTAGGTTTTTCCCGGATTTTTACTGATAGCTACAGCCGCATTTGCCGCAAAAGCATTATTATCTCCAATTACAAAGCCTTCGAAGGTAAAATTTTCCTGCAGCAGAGGGTGTTTTCCTCTTTTTTTTGCCGGTTTTAGAACGGCGCCTGAATCGGCTTCTTTGTCCGTTAAAGTATCTACTTTTTGTTCAATTTGATGATTTTCAGGGCTTGCCGCTTCTTTTTTTGCGGTTTTTCCTGTAATTTCGTATTCGATAGCAACTTCTTTGCCGGAAAGCTCTTTTAATTTTGTAATTAAGATATTTTGATACCGGGACTTTACCTTATCGCGGTGAAAAGCCGAGGGAATTCCAATTACTACATTAATTACGATAATATCCCCGGTTTTAGAGGATTGAGCGCGTATATATTTTGTCTCCGAAAACCATCCGCTGAACTCTGCCTCCCCCAGGTCGTTTCGCAGCTGGATTAGGGTCTCTTTCCAGAACCCCTCATAATCCAATTCAGCCATTTTTTGTCCTCATTTGGTAGTTATCAACACTTTATCCACAAGGATAATATTGATACTAGTAACTTTCAACCCCTATTTTACACAAATTTAAGTACATTTTAACTTAATACTTAAGCAGTAAAACCAGGCTAAGTCCTTATCCTGTAAGGAATTAGCTTAATTTATGTATAGCTGTGTTAAGTACTATACATAATCTTTTTACTCCGTTCTTAAAAATCAGATTTATTCAGAATTTATCCACAGGTTTTACCCATTTTTTGAATAACCCCTTAACGAACCCTAAGCAAACCGAAATGATTATATACGGAAGTAAAATTTTATGCAAGTGATCGCATCTGAAATATAGTGTTAAAATTATTATTAACAGAATTTTACTATATAATGATATATTAAGCATAATTATTGAGTATAAAATTATGAACTTGAGACAATGCGTTATTATATAAAATTGTATCCATACAAATGGTTCATGAGCTTATTATAGCATAGTTTCTGTCTTTTTTAATACCACGGAGTATTTTACCTGTTTCAAACCCTAGATAATCTTTAAGGTTTATCCTTGGTAAAATCCGTCAATAATTTCATTAAACACCGGTTTTTTGCAATATCTTAAGTATTTTGGTATTTTAACATTTTAAATTGCTCCTTGCTGGAATTAATTACTAAAATTATGTTGATAATATTTAACCATGACAATATATTAAACATAAATGGAAACCCGGCAGGTTTTCTGAAAAATTAATTAAGAATATATTATTATTTTAA